>JAEVHO010000027.1 GCA_016802835.1 Micromonospora sp. ATA32
CTCAGAACAGCGCCATCAGCCGGGCGTCAAGGTCGACCGAGCCCTCGGAGACGGTGAACCGCACCTGCAACGGGCCACCGGCCGAGGTCAGCGTGAGCGAGGTGACGACCGTGGCGGACTACCGCGCCGAACTGGTCGGCCTCGCCGGCTGATCGGCACCCACCCACGACCGTCGCGGCCCGCCGCCCGGCCCGGGCTCCCGCCGTCGTGCAACGACCGTTCGCCCGCCCTGGCCCAGTCGGCCGGGAGGATCTCAGAACAGCGCCATCAGCCGGGCGTCAAGGTCGACCGAGCCCTCGGAGACGGTGAACCGCACCTGCAACGGGCCACCGGCCGAGGTCAGCGTGAGCGTCGTCGGCGGCCCCGGACACTCGACGCGCTGGGAGGCCCCGTCAGCCCGCGAGCCGGAGTAGGCGACCGTGAGCACTCCGGCGCCGGAACAGTCGACCAGCAGCAGGTGTCGTTCGTCGGCAGACGGGTTGGCCTGTCGGACCAGTGCCGCACCCTCGACCAGGTGCGAGCGGTCCTGCCAGAGAACGTGGGAGACGTCGGCCAGCTCTCCACCGGACTCCTGGTGGAACACCACATGCCCCTCCGGAGCCGTACCGGTGGCCCCGACGATGAGCCCGTCGTCGGGATTGATCAGGACCCGGCGCCCGGCCGGTTCGCCGAGGGCCGGAACGACGGGCGTGGCCACGGTCGCCGCCGGGACCGGACCGGTGGCGGGCGCCTTGGCGCGCCACCACCAACCACCCGCGGCCAGGGCGACCAGGCTCAGCCCCGCCAGCACGCCGGCCCGCAGTCGATCACCCGCCTCGGCAGTCACGCCGCGAGCGTAACCGCCACCGGCCAACCCCGCCGGACTCAATCCCGGCGTTCTATAAGTGCGGCGTAGAGGGTCAGGCCCGGGCCGAAGGCGAGCATCACGATCCGGTCCGGCGGCTGCGCGGCCCGGCGCAACCGGTCCAGGATCAGCAGCACCGTCGGGGACGAGCAGTTGCCGTGCTCATCGAGGACCGCCCGGGACACGGCCAGCCCGTCCGGCGGCAGCCCCAGCTCGCGCTCCACCACGTTGAGGATGCGCGGACCGCCCGGGTGCACCGCCCAGCCGTCCACCTCGGAGATCCGCGCGCCGTGCCGCGCCAGCAGGTCGTCCACCAGGCCACGGACGTGGGTGGAGAGCACCTGCGGCACCTTCGGGGACAGCCCCATCCGGAAACCGGTGTCGGTGACGTCCCAGGTCATGTGGTCGGCGGTCGAGGTGTCGGTGACCGAGATGACCTCGCGCAACGCGTACCCCGAGGCTCCCGGGACGACCACGGCGGCGACCGCGGCGTCCGAGAAGAGCGCGTGGGAGACGATCTGCTGGGTGTCCACCCGGGCGCTGGACGGCTGGATGTGCAGGCTGGTCAGCTCCGCGCAGAGCAGCAGCGCCGGGCGTCCCCGGGCGGTGACGAAGTCGCCCGCCGCGCCGAGCCCCGGCAGGGCGGCGTAGCAGCCCATGTGGCCGACGAACATCCGCTGGGTGTCCGGCGCCATGCCGAGGTCCCGGGCGAGCAGGATGTCCAGCCCCGGGGTGACGTACCCGGTGCAGGAGCAGACGACGAACAGCCCGATGTCTCCGGCGGAGAGCCCGGCCGAGGTCAACGCCCGCCCGACCGCCTCCTTGCCCAGCGGCAGCGCCTCCACCAGATAGCGCCGCATCCGGCGCTCGGTCGGCCAGTCCGAGACGTCCTCCAGCAGCGGGTTGACCGCGGCCTGCCGCCGGGACACCCCCGAGTTGGCGAAGATCCGCTGGGCCAGCGACCGGGTGGTGCCGGAAAAGTGCTTCGAGAAGAAGCCCTCCCACAACTCGTCCTGCGCGGCGGCCGGCGGCTGCGCCGTGCCGAGACCCGCGATCACTGGTACGGCCACGCTGTTCCCCACCTCTCGTCGCGATCCCCACGCCAACCCCCGTGCCCCACCGCCCGTCCCCCGGGCCCCCACGGCCGGCGACCGCGGGACCCGCCGACCCGGCCCGTTCCCCACACTCACCAACGAGGGGCCGATCCGTCACGGTCGGGGTCCCCGCCGAGCGCCGCGATGCCCAGCCAGTCGGCGCAAACGTCCGAGGTGGCCGGATGCAGCGAGCCGCAGCGCGCGTCCGGTAGAGGCCGCTCCAATGGATGACCACGCCTGGTGGCCGAGGTGCCGGCCGCCTCCAGCATGGATGCCGCCACGTCGGCCGCAGTGGTGCCGGCGAGCAGCTTGGCCCGCCACACCCAGCGGTTGGTCTCCGCATCGCCGGGCGCCTCGTCCACCCGGCGGGCCGCCTCGGCCACCACCAGCTGCGCCGCCGCGGCGGCAGCGTCGGCCCGGCCCAGCCGGGCACGGACCGCGGGCAGGCCGGCCAGCCCGCGCCCGTTCAGATGCTCGGCGGCGGCGTCGATGGCCGCCCGGGCTACCCCCACGTAGACGGCGGCGTAGCTGGCCACCAGCCAGTGCGGCATCAGCTGGGCGACCACCAGGGCCAGCCCCTCCACGCCACCGAGCAGCCGGTCGGCCGGCACCGTCACGTCCAGGTGCAGGTCGTGCGACGAGGTGGCGCGCATGCCGAGCGAGTCCCAGGTCGGCTCGACGGTCAGCCCGTCCGGGCCGGTCGGCACCAGGAACTGGGAGACCACCGACTGGTCCGTCGCGCTGCGCGCCGCCACCAGGTAGCCGTCGGGGTGCCCGGCGCCGGAGCAGAACGTCTTGCTCCCCTTGAGGTGCCACCCGCCGTCGACCGGCTCGTAGACCGTGGTCAGCTGGGACAGCCGGGCGCCCGCGCCGCGCTCGCTCATCGCGACCGCGTACCAGGAACCCTCGGCCGCCGCGGCCAGCAGCCGGTCGCGGGCGGCGAGCGCCTCGTCCGGTACGCCCAGTGCCTCGGCCAGCTCCTCGGTGACCGCGCCGAGCGCGCCGGTGACCGAGGCGTGCATGTTGAACACCAGGGCCGTCGCCCCGTTCCCCCGGGCCAGCTCGGTGGCGACCGCCACGTACTCGGCGAAGGTGCCGCCCATCCCGCCCAGCTCGCGGGGCACCATCAGCCCGAAGAGGCCGGCCTCCCGCAGGTCCCGGAAGTCCGCCTCGGGAAAACTGCCCTCCCGGTCGTGGTCCGCCGCCCGGCGGCGAACCGCGGCGCCAACCGGCGGGCCGCCTCCAGCGCGTGCACCGTCATCTCGCTCCCCTCTCGGCGTCCCCAGTACCCCGCCGCCGCCCGGCTACCCGTGTCCGACGCCGTAGCCCTGATAGAGCACGGCGGTGGACCAGGTCGGCACCATCCGCGGCTCCGTGCCAGGGTCCGTCCCGGTTGGACCGTCCGCCGACATGATCCGCCGGGACAGCCAGCCGACCAGCCCGGCCACGCCGGGCCGGATCCCGCGTACCCGCAGGTGGACGCCGTGCCGGGCGCACTCGGCGACCAGCGCCCGATCGTCCACGAACAACCGTGGATCGTGGATGCCCCGGGGCACCGTGGGCAGCCGCTCGGCGATCCGGACCGCGACCAGCCGGCTCAGCGCGGTGTCGTTGAGGGTGTCCAGCACGAGCAGGCCGCCCGGCCGCAGCAGCCGGCACGCCTCGCCGACCGCTCGCCGCCAGTCGGGCACGTGCTCCAGCAGCTCGCCGGCGGCGACCACGTCGGCGCAGTCGTCCGCCAGCGGCACCGCGGTGGCGTCACCGATGACCACGGCCACCCCGTGCGCGGCCGCCTGCTCCAGAGCGGACCGGGTCAGATCCACCCCGACGTGCCGGTAGCCCTTGCCGGTCAGGTGCGGGGCGAGCAGCCCGGCGCCGCAGCCCAGGTCGACCAGGAGCGCGTCGGGCCGGGTGGCCGGGGGCACCAGCGCGGCCCGCGCCCGGGCCAGCCAGTGCAGCATCGCGAACGCGCCGTCCGGCCGCCACCACTCGCCGGCCAGGTCGTCGTACTGCCGGGGATCGTTGGGCGGCAGCACCCGAGGCCGGGTGGACACCGGGGCCGCGTCTCGCATGGGACCGAGCGTGACACGACTCGCCGGTAACGACCAGACTTCCCTTATGTCGTCAACGGTGTTAGGGCTGGTCAGGGCGAGCCACCCGGAACCGGCCGCAGCGGTCACCACGGTGGCCGGGCTGCTCGCCTGGGGAGCCGGGCACCAGCCGTCCGGTGTGGCGTCGGTGGTGCTCACCGTGCTGGCCAGCCAGCTCGCGGTCGGCTGGACCAACGACGCGCTCGACGCCGACCGGGACAGCACGGTGGGACGTGGCGACAAGCCGATCGCCACCGGGGCGGTCAGCCGGCGGACTGTGGCCGTGGCCGCCGTGGCCGCCACGCTCGCCACCCCGGCGCTGGCGCTGACCACCAACCGGGCCGCGGCGCTCTGGCTGACCGTCGGCCTGGTCTCGGCGCTGCTCTACGACTGGCCGCTCAAGTCCAGCCCGATCTCGGTGCTGCCGTACGCGGTCTCCTTCGGCTCGCTGCCCGCCTTCGTCGTGCTGGCGCTGCCTGGATCCCCCACCCCGCCGGCCTGGCTGGTCGCCGCCGGGGCCTGTCTCGGCGCCGGGGCGCACTTCGCCAACGTGCTGCCGGACCTGGCCGACGACGCCCGGACCGGCGTACGCGGTCTGCCGCACCTGCTCGGCCCCGCCGGCAGCCGGGCCGCCGCCGCCGGACTGCTCCTCGCCGCCACCGTCACCCTGGTCCTCGGGCCGCCCGGACGCCCTCCTGGGCGGGGTTGTCGGCGGTCGCGGCCGCCGCCGTGGTGCCGCTGCTCGGCTGGTACGGCGCCCGCGCCGCCACCCGGGCCGGCGGGCGACCGACCGCTGCCTTCCGAGCGGTGATGCTGGTCGCCCTCATCGACGTCGTCCTGCTGGTGACGAGCGGTCGGGTGGTGTGACCGCCACCCGGGCAGGTGGCAATGCCGGGTCGGCGTGCGGGTGTGGATCAGCCCCAACTACCCTGGAGCGCGGTCTGCGCGGGTATGGCCACCGTGCCCGGCGACGGCCGGGTGGGGATCGTTTTCGAGGAGGACCGACGTGACGCGCTCGATCAGGGGTTCCCGGCGGGCGGCCCTGTTGCTGTCCGGCGTGGCGGCGGCGACCGCCCTGCTGGCGTCCGGATGCGGCGCCGGCCAGGTGGCCGAGACCGCCGCCAAGAAGCCGTCGGTCCAGGGCGCCAACATCCAGACGCCGGACAACGCCTACAAGGTCCGCGGGCTGCTGGTCCAGTACCCGGGCGCCGAGGGCTACCAGGCCGGCGCGAACGCGAAGCTCGGCGCCGTGATCTACAACGACACGCAGCAGCCGGTGACCGTGACCATCACCACCCAGAGCGGCCGGGAGATCCTGCTCGCGGGCGGCGCGTCGGCCTCCGCCACGCCGAGCGAGTCGGTCGCCACCAACCCGTCGGCCAGCGCCAGCCCCAGCGAGTCGACCTCGGCCAGCCCGTCCAGCGGCGTGTCCGGCTCGGCCAGCCCGTCGGCCAGCCCGTCGGCGAGCGCGAGCCCGCCCGCGCCGGCCGGCGCCCCCGCGCGGATCGAGATCCCGGCCCTCGGCTATGTGCGGCTCAACACCGACAGCTCCTTCCTCCAGCTGGTCGGGCTCAAGGAGGCGCTGCGCTCCGGGCAGGCAGTCGACCTGACCTTCGACTTCGGCAACGGCGTCACGGTCGTCGGTCAGGCGCCGGTCGCCGTGCCGCTCACCCCGAACCCCCCCCGCCTCGCCGATCATCACCCGCGAGGGTGGCGAGGAGAGCGGCGACCAGGGCACCTCGGGTCACGGCGGCTCGACCCGCCCTCCAGTTCCGACGGCGACCGCCGGCGTGGTCACCACCACGCCGGCGGTGTTTCGTCGCAGGAGAGGTCTAGCGTCCAGGTGTGACGACGTCCCGATCGACCTCACCGCGCGGCGGCGCGGCGTCCGGCGCGGCCCGCGCCGGGCTGGCGCCCGCGACCCGCGCCCGGCCTACGAGTGCGACGCCTGCGGCCACCAGCCGCCGAAATGGGTGGGACGCTGCCCGGAGTGCGGCGAGTGGGGTTCGGTGGTCGAGAGCACCGTCACCGGTCCGACCGTCTCCGGGCGGGTGGTCAGCTCGCGGATGCCGGCCGAGCCGGCCCGGCCGATCGCCACGATCAGCGCGGCACCGGCCCGGGCCCGGCCGACCGGCGTCAGCGAGCTCGACCGGGTGCTCGGCGGTGGCCTGGTGCCCGGGGCGGTGGTGCTGCTGGCCGGCGAGCCGGGGGTCGGCAAGTCGACGCTGCTGCTCGACGTGGCCCAGCAGTGGGCCGTGGGTGCGGGCAGCCCGTCGCTGGTGGTCAGCGGCGAGGAGTCGGTCAGCCAGGTGCGGCTGCGCGCCGAGCGGATGGGCACCCTGCACGACCAGCTCTACCTGGCCGCCGAGAGCGACCTCGCGGCGGTGCTCGGCCACCTCGACGCGGTCAAGCCGGGCCTGCTGGTGCTCGACTCGGTCCAGACCATCTCCACGACCGGCACCGAGGGCGTGCCCGGCGGGGTGACCCAGGTGCGGGCGGTCACCGCCGCCCTGGTCTCGGTGGCCAAGGAGCGGGGCATCGCCATCGTGCTGGTCGGCCACGTCACCAAGGACGGTCAGGTGGCCGGTCCCCGGGTGCTGGAGCACCTGGTCGACGTGGTGCTGCACTTCGAGGGCGACAAGCACTCCTCACTGCGGATGGTGCGCGGGGTCAAGAACCGGTTCGGCGCGGCCGACGAGGTCGGCTGCTTCGAGATGCACGAGGGCGGCATCAGCAGCCTGGCCGATCCCTCGGGGCTCTTCCTGACCCGCTATTCGGAGCCGGTGCCCGGCACCTGCGTGACGGTCGCGATGGAAGGGCGCCGGGCCCTGGTCACCGAGGTGCAGGCGCTGATCGGGGCGACGGTGGCCGGGTCACCCCGGCGTACGGTCTCGGGGCTCGACGGGGCCCGGCTGGCGATGGTGCTGGCCGTGCTCCAGCGCCGCACCGAGCGGCTGACCCTGCACGACCGGGAGGTCTTCGCGGCCACCGTCGGCGGCATCCGGGTGGTGGAGCCCGCCGCGGATCTGGCGGTCGCCCTCGCGGTCGCCTCCGGCGGGCTCAACCTGGCCATCGCGCCGCACCTGGTGGCCATCGGCGAGGTCGGCCTGACCGGCGAGGTGCGCCGGATCGGCGCGGTCCCCCGGCGGCTCGCCGAGGCGGCCCGGCTCGGGTTCCGGCACGCACTGGTGCCGCCCGGCTGCGGGCCCGGGTCGACCGGCGCGGGCCCGGAGAACATGCGGGTGACGGAGGTCACCGACGTCCGCGCCGCGCTCCAGTGTGCCGCGCGTGCATCGGCGGAGTGACCGACCGTGGCCGACCGGAGGGACCGCCCGGGCGATACCGGACAGCAACGCATCGTTCCATCGAGGGCCGAACGGCGACATCGTGACACATCACAGTAACCACGACAGCACCCACCGCACGGCAGTCCGTAGACTGTGCACGTGCCGATCGACCGCGATGCCACCAGACCCGCCGGTGCGACGCCCCATGCCCGCACCGGTGCCGTGGGCTCGCCCACCCGTCCGATCAGCGTCAGCGTGACCGGTAGCGTCGTCGGGTCGGCCGGCGACCCGCTGCGCGCGAACCTTGCGCTCATGGCGCCGGGCACGGCGCTGCGCGACGGGCTGGAGCGGATCCTGCGGGGCCGCACGGGCGCGCTGATCGTCCTCGGGTACGACAAGGTCGTCGAGACGATCTGCACCGGCGGCTTCCCCCTCGACGTCGAGTTCTCCGCCACCCGGGTCCGCGAGCTGTGCAAGATGGACGGTGCCGTGGTGCTGTCCAGCGACGGCACCCGGATCGTCCGGGCGGCCGTGCACCTGATGCCCGACCCGTCGATCCCGACCGAGGAGTCCGGCACCCGGCACCGCACCGCCGAGCGGGTGGCCCGGCAGGCCGGCTACCCGGTCATCTCGGTCAGCCAGTCCATGCGGATCATCAGCCTCTACGTCAACGGCCAGCGGCACGTGCTGGACGACTCGGCGGCGATCCTGTCCCGGGCCAACCAGGCGCTGGCCACCCTGGAGCGCTACAAGCTGCGCCTGGACGAGGTCTCCGGCACCCTCTCCGCGCTGGAGATCGAGGATCTGGTCACCGTACGGGACGCGGTGGCGGTGGTGCAGCGGCTGGAGATGGTCCGCCGGATCGCCGACGAGATCGCGGGATACGTGGTCGAGCTGGGCACCGACGGCCGGCTGCTCGCCCTTCAGCTCGACGAGCTGATGGCCGGAGTGGACGCCGACCGGACCCTGGTCATCCGGGACTACCTGCCGGTCGGCCGGAAGTCGCGGACCCTGGACGAGGCGTTGGTCGAGCTGGACCTGCTCGGCGCCACCGAGCTGATCGACCTGGTCTCGGTCGCCAAGGCGATCGGCTACCCGGCCGCCACGGACGCCCTGGACGCCGCGGTCAGCCCGCGCGGCTTCCGGTTGCTGGCCAAGGTGCCCGCTGCCGGTGGCGGTGGTCGACCGGCTGGTCGTCCACTTCGGCAGCCTGCAGCGGCTGCTCGGCGCGACCGTCGAGGACCTCCAGGCCGTCGAGGGCGTCGGCGACGCCCGGGCCCGTGGCGTCCGAGAGGGGCTCTCCCGGCTCGCCGAGGCGTCCATCCTGGAGCGCTACGTCTGATCCACCGCTGCGCCGGTGTCGGCGGGCGGAACCGGTCAGCCGGTGACGGTGAGCCGCACCGGCTCGCTGAGCCGGGTGCCTACCCGCGCGAAGACCTGGTACGTCCCGGGTGACGGAGCCGGACCGTCGGCCAACCCGTTGGCGCACCGGCTGGTGTCCCGCCCGTTCCAACCGAGCTGGTACGACCGCTCGAAGCCGGGCGTGAAGGACTGGACGTCCGAGCCCTTGCCGGTGCCGCAGGTGTCCGAGGACCAGATCTTCTCCGCGCCGGACTTGATGAACAGCTCCTGGACGTCGGCCCCGACGTCGCGACTGCAGGTGCGCTGCGAGGTGTTCTTGACCTTGAGGGTCAGGTCGACCACCGCGCCACGTTGCACCGTGGCGGGCAGCGCCACCGGGATCACCGAGAGCTCGGCGTCCGTGCACGTCCCGTCGTCCACGGCGGGCACGGCCGGAGCGACCGGAGGCTCCCAGGTCGGCGTCGGACCGGCCGCGGCGCCCGGGTCGGCCGACGCGCCGGGCCCGGTGCTCTGCGGGGTCGGCGCCGAGCCCGTCGACGCCGGACCGGCCGCCGGGGACGACGGTGTCGACGTCGATTTCCCCTCGGGTGTCGCGCCGGTGTTACCCGACCCGGTGCAGGAATAGAGCAGGACAATCAGGAAGAGAAGCCCCGCTCCGAGTACGACGACGCGACGCCGCCAGTACACAGCGGGTGGCAGGGGGCCGACCGTCAGACGCATGATGCCTCCACCGTAGCGGCGTACCGCATCCGCGCCCGCGACGACGCGCCGGACCGCCGACGCCTCACCGCATCGGCCTTCCGCTCACGCCGGCCGCGCGCGCCGCGGCCGCCCTCCACCGACCGATCGCACCCACCGCGGCCCTGGGACGCGCTCCGCCCGTCCGCGCCGCCGTCGACGGCGAGGGCCGGGCCGCCGGCACGGTCACAGGTAGACCTTGCGCTGGTAGATGCCGTGCGCCCCGGCCACCCGGTCGAGGAAGAGCAACCCGGCGCAGTGGTCGATCTCGTGCTGGAGGGCCCGCGCCTCGAAGCCGTCGGTCACCAACCGCACCGGCCGCCCGGTGCCCGGCAGCTCGCCCTCCACCACCAACCGGCTGGCCCGCTTGACGTCACCGGTCAGGTCCGGCACCGACATGCACCCCTCCCGGCCCGGCCGGAGCCGGGTCGCCTCGACCACCCGGGCGTTGCAGAGCACGAAGGCGCCGTGCACGGTGACCGCCTTCGGGTGACCGGTGACGTCGACCGCGAAGACCCGCGCGCCCACCCCGATCTGCGGTGCGGCCAGCCCGACGCAGCCCGGCGAGACGCGCATCGTGGCGACCAGGTCGGCGGCGAGGCGTACCACCTCGTCCGAGGTGGGGTCCACCTCGCCGCCCGGGCGGCTGAGCACCGGGTGCGGGGCGGCCACCACCTGGCGCACCTCGCCCGGCACGGCAAGCGTGTCCGGTGTCCAGTTGCCGAGGCCCAGGTGATCCCCGGTCTCCGGCCCGCGCTCCTCGCCGGTCACAGCAGGTCCGTGTCCGCCGGCCGGAGACTGACCTCGACGCCCAGGTCTGCGGCGGTCCGGGAGAGCCGGCCGGCCAGCTCGTGGGCGGTGCCCGGCGGCAGCTCGACCTCGGCGACCACCACGTAGAGCGAGCCGGCCAGCCGGGTGCTCAGGTCGGTGACGTTGCCGCCGGCGTCGGCGAGGACCCGGGTCATCGCCGCGACGATGCCCATCCGGTCCGCGCCGTGCACCGCCATCACGTACGGCTCGCCCGCCGGAGCCGCCGCGCCGTCCGGGGTGACCGCGCGTACGGTCGCCAGCAGCTGACCATCGGCGGCGAGCGGCGCCAGCGCGGCCTCGACGTCGGCGGCGGCCGGGCCGACGCAGATCAGGGTCATCGCGAAGTGACCCCGCAGCCGGGTCATCGTGGAGTCGGTGAGGTTCGCGCCGAGCCGGGCGAGCACCTCGGCGACGTCGGCCACGATGCCGGGCCGGTCCCGGCCGATGACGGTGATCGCGAGCTCGTTCATCCGGGCATTCTGCCCGATCCGGCCAGGGCTGCCGCGCCGGGCCGCCCCGCCCGCCCATCCTGCGGGACCACGGCCCGTGACATCATCGGCGACGCGATGTCTGAGCCCACTTTCGCCACCCAGGTCAGCCGGTGGTACGAGGAGAACGCCCGCGACCTGCCCTGGCGCAAGCCCGGCGTGGGTGCCTGGGCGATCCTGGTCAGCGAGGTCATGCTCCAGCAGACCCCGGTCGTCCGGGTGCTGCCCGCCTGGGAGGCGTGGCTGGCCCGGTGGCCGGTGCCGGCCGCGCTGGCCGCCGACAGTCCGGCCGAGGCGATCCGGATGTGGGGCCGGCTCGGCTACCCGCGTCGGGCGCTACGGCTGCGGGACTGCGCGGTGGCGGTGGTGCAGCGGCACGGCGGCGAGGTCCCGGACCGGCTCGACCAACTGCTGGCGCTGCCCGGGGTGGGCACGTACACCGCCCGCGCCGTGGCGGCGTTCGCCTACGGGCAACGGCACCCCGTGGTGGACACCAACGTCCGCCGGGTGGTCGTCCGGGCGGTCGCCGGGGAGCCTGACGCCCGGACCCAGCCACCCGACCGGCCGACCTGGTCGCCACGGAGGAGTTGCTCCCCCTCGAACCGGCCGCCGCGCGCTGGCCAGCGCCGCCATCATGGAACTCGGCGCGCTGGTCTGCACCGCCCGGTCGCCCCGCTGCGCCGAGTGCCCGGTGGAGGCCGTCTGCGCCTGGCGGGCGTCCGGCCGGGTCGCCCCGAGCGGGCCGAGCCGGCGTCCGCAACGGTACGCCGGAACCGACCGCCAGGTGCGGGGCCTGCTGCTCGGAGTGCTCCGCGAGGCGACCGGCCCGGTGCCGCGGCAGCGGCTGGACCAGGTGTGGACCGACGACGTACAGCGGTCCCGGGCGCTGGCCGGGCTGGTCACCGACGGCCTGGTCGAGCCGGTCGGCGAGGCGTCCTTCCGACTGGCCGGGGACGGTCCCGCCCTGCTGCCCGACGGTCCCACCCTGGCCTAGGCGCCAGCCGGCCGTTGCCGGGTTGGTCGACTCCGGGTGCGGCAGACGGCGGCATCCGGGCGGCCGGGAACCAGGAGTGCGCGGCACATCGAGTCGATCAATGCGACCCGCGGGCCGGCCGGTGCAACCGAGAAAGGGAACGGCCCCCGGTGGCTTGCGCCGCCGGGGCCGTTCCCTTTTGCTCGTGCCGCTGTTACTCGTCCGCGCCTGCGGTGGCAGCGCCACCGAGGTCGGCCGGTACGGCGTCCGGAACCTCCACCGGCTTCTCCGCGCCTCGGAAGACCAGCTTGGACTTGTCGATGTCCTCGGGGTCGCCCTCGCAGTCCACCACCACGATCTGACCCGGGGTCAGCTCGTTGAAGAGGATCCGCTCGGAGAGGTTGTCCTCGATGTCGCGCTGGATCGTGCGACGCAGCGGACGGGCACCGAGCACCGGGTCGAAGCCCTTCTTCGCTAGGTACTTCTTGGCGGTGTCGGTCAGCTCCAGACCCATGTCCTTGTTGCGCAGCTGGCCCTCGATCCGCTGGATCATGATGTCCACGATCGAGAGGATCTCGTTCTGACGCAGCTGGTGGAAGACGATGGTGTCGTCGATCCGGTTGAGGAACTCAGGCCGGAAGTGCTGCTTGAGCTCGTCGTTGACCTTCTGCTTCATCCGGTCGTAGGTGGACGCGGAGTCCTCCGACTGCTGGAAGCCGAGCGACACCGCCTTGGCCACGTCCCGCGTACCGAGGTTGGTGGTCAGGATGATGACCGTGTTCTTGAAGTCCACGATCCGGCCCTGACCGTCGGTGAGCCGACCATCCTCCAGGATCTGGAGCAGCGTGTTGAACACGTCCGGGTGGGCCTTCTCGATCTCGTCGAAGAGGACCACCGAGAACGGCCGACGCCGCACCTTCTCGGTCAGCTGGCCGCCCTCGTCGTAGCCGACGTAGCCGGGAGGGGCACCCACCAGCCGGGAGACCGTGTAGCGGTCGTGGAACTCGGACATGTCCAGCTGGATGAGGGCGTCCTCGCTGCCGAAGAGGAACTCGGCGAGCGCCTTGGAGAGCTCGGTCTTACCGACGCCGGACGGGCCGGCGAAGATGAACGAGCCGGACGGGCGCTTCGGGTCCTTCAGGCCGGCCCGGGTACGCCGGATCGCCTTCGAGACCGCCTTGACCGCGTCCTCCTGGCCGATGACGCGCTTGTGCAGCTCGTCCTCCATGCGCAGCAGGCGCGAGGTCTCCTCCTCGGTCAGCTTGTAGACCGGGATGCCGGTCCAGTTGCCGAGCACCTCGGCGATCTGCTCGTCGTCAACCTCGCTGACGACGTCCAGGTCACCGGCCTTCCACTCCTTCTCCCGCTGGGCCTTCTGGCCGAGGAGCTGCTTCTCCTTGTCGCGGAGCTGGGCGGCCCGCTCGAAGTCCTGCGCGTCGATCGCGGACTCCTTGTCGCGGCGGACCTGGGCGATCCGCTCGTCGAAGTCACGCAGGTCTGGCGGCGCGGTCATCCGGCGGATCCGCATCCGGGCACCGGCCTCGTCGATCAGGTCGATCGCCTTGTCCGGCAGGAAGCGGTCCGAGATGTACCGGTCGGCCAGGGTCGCGGCAGCCACCAGAGCGGCGTCCGTGATCGAGACCCGGTGGTGCGCCTCGTACCGGTCACGCAGGCCCTTGAGGATCTCGATGGTGTGGGCCAGCGACGGCTCACCCACCTGGATCGGCTGGAAGCGTCGCTCGAGGGCGGCGTCCTTCTCCAGGTGCTTGCGGTATTCGTCGAGGGTGGTCGCACCGATGGTCTGCAGCTCACCGCGGGCCAGCATCGGCTTGAGGATGCTGGCGGCGTCGATCGCGCCCTCGGCGGCACCCGCACCCACCAGGGTGTGGATCTCGTCGATGAACAGGATGATGTCGCCGCGGGTGCGGATCTCCTTGAGCACCTTCTTGAGGCGCTCCTCGAAGTCACCGCGGTAGCGGGAACCGGCGACCAGCGCACCGAGGTCGAGCGTGTAGAGCTGCTTGTCCTTGAGCGTCTCGGGCACCTCGCCCTTGATGATCTTCTGGGCAAGCCCCTCCACCACGGCGGTCTTGCCGACGCCGGGCTCACCGATCAGGACCGGGTTGTTCTTGGTACGGCGGGAGAGCACCTGCATGACCCGCTCGATTTCCTTCTCGCGCCCGATGACCGGGTCGAGCTTGCCCTCGCGGGCGGCCTGGGTCAGGTTGCGGCCGAACTGGTCCAGCACCAGGCTGGTCGACGGCGCGGCCTCACCCGGCGCGGCGCCTGCCGCGGCCGGCTCCTTGCCCTGGTAACCGGAGAGCAGCTGGATCACCTGCTGGCGGACCCGGTTGAGGTCCGCGCCGAGCTTGACCAGCACCTGGGCGGCGACGCCCTCACCCTCGCGGATCAGACCGAGCAGGATGTGCTCCGTGCCGATGTAGTTGTGGCCGAGCTGCAGCGCCTCGCGCAGCGACAGCTCCAGCACCTTCTTGGCCCGCGGCGTGAACGGGATGTGCCCGCTCGGCGCCTGCTGGCCCTGGCCGATGATCTCCTCGACCTGCTGGCGGACGCCCTCGAGGGAGATGCCGAGGCTCTCCAGGGCCTTTGCCGCGACGCCTTCACCTTCGTGGATCAGGCCCAGCAGGATGTGCTCCGTACCGATGTAGTTGTGGTTGAGCATCCGGGCCTCTTCTTGGGCCAGGACGACAACCCGTCGCGCTCGGTCGGTGAACCGCTCGAACATGCCCTCGTGCTCCTCACGTGCCGTGCGCCTTGATGGTCTAGATCTTGGCGGGGCCGGTGCGCGGACGTCCGGGACGGGCGTCCGTGCCTCCTTACTCTATCGCCGCGGACCGACTCCGCTGAGGTCGTGTGTCCCCGCCGAAAGCCGTGTACGCGTCGTTTTCCACAACCGTCCGCGCTCAGGAGGTGTTCCGGGACCCCCGCCTGTACGCGCAGAGCGAAATTCGACCGCCGGTGAAAGTGCGGTGCGGACGCCCCGCTGACGGCTCCCGGGGGCCGTCGGCGCGGGTGGCGCCGACGAGATGCGTCCGTCATCCACAGGCTGTGGACGGAATCTTCACCACCTGTGGACAACTACCGCCCGGGCGGGATTCTTCCCAGCCCGGGCCGGGTGTCGCGGCCGCGCCGGACGCGGCGTTCCGGGGAGGCCAGACCGGGCGCGGACGGACCGGACACGGCACGCACCCGGGCGGATACGGCGACGCCGGCCCGGAGTCGTGCTCCGGTCCGGCGTCGGTGTCGCCCGTGGCTGGGGTCAGTGACCGGCCTTGGAGTGGTACTCGTCGACGATCTCCTGCGGGATGCGTCCCCGGTCGGAGATGTCCCGCCCGTTCTTCTTGGCCCAGGCCCGGATCGCCTTGTTCTGCTCCCGGTCGGCGGTGGCGCCGCCCCGGCCCCGCGCGGCCCGGCCGCCGACGACCACGCCACCCCGGCCGACCTTCGTGCCGTGCGCGACGTACTGGGCGAATACGTCGCGCAATTTCGCGGCGTTCGAGTCGGACAGGTCGATCTCGTACTGAACACCGTCGAGCGCGAACTTGACGGTCTCGTCAGCGTCCCCGCCGTCCAGGTCATCGACCAGCTTGTGAATGATCTGCTTGGCCACGTCCCACATTCCTTTCGAGCAGGGTGCTCCTGCAAACAGGAGCACAATAACCCGCCCGATGCTTGGTCCGTCAATAGGACCCGACGACAAGCCGCCCGGGGCACGTGTACTACTCCGGCCGGACCAACGGGAAGAGGATCGTTTCCCGAATTCCGAGGCCGGTCAGCGCCATCAAGAGCCGGTCGATTCCCATTCCCATACCACCGGCCGGCGGCATTCCGTACTCCATCGCCCGGAGAAAGTCCTCGTCCAGCCGCATGGCCTCGTCGTCGCCACGGGCCGCGAGCTGCGCCTGCGCCACCAGCCGCTCCCGCTGCACCACCGGGTCGACCAGTTCCGAGTACGCGGTGCCCAGCTCGAACCCGAGAACGTACAGGTCCCACTTCTCGGCCAGCCCCGGCTCCGAGCGGTGCGCGCGGGTCAGCGGGCTGGTCTCCTCCGGGTAGTCCCGGACGAAGGTGGGTGCCTGCAGCCCCGGCACGACCAACTCCTCGAACAGCTCCTCGGCCAGCTTGCCCGGCCCCCACTTCGGGTCCACCCCGAGCCCGATCTTGTCCGCGTACTCGACCAGGCGGGCCCGCTCGGTGCGCACCGTGACCTCCTCGCCGAGCGCCTCGGAAAGCACCCCGAAGAGCGTCACCGACCGCCACTCGCCGCCCAGATCGAACTCCCGGCCATCGGCGTGGGTGACCACCGTCGAGCCGCCGACGGCGATCGCCGCCTGCTGCACGAGATTGCGGGTCAGCGTCGCCATCGTGTCGTAGTCGCCGTACGACTCGTACGTCTCGAGCATCGCGAACTCGGGCGAGTGCGAGGAGTCGACTCCCTCATTACGGAAGTTGCGGTTGATCTCGAACACCCGGTCCACGCCACCGACCACGGCCCGCTTCAGAAACAGTTCCGGGGCGATTCGCAGATACAGATCCGTGCTCAGCGCATTGCTGTGGGTCACGAATGGGCGGGCTGCGGCGCCACCGTGCAGCAACTGCAGCATCGGGGTTTCCACCTCGATGAAACCCTGCCCGTGCAACGAGTCGCGCAGGCTGCGCACGGTCGTGGCCCGGGTACGGACCATCTGCCGCGCCTGGGGACGGACGATCAGGTCGACGTAACGCTGCCGGACCCGCGCCTCCTCGCTCAGCGGCTTGTGCGCCACCGGCAGCGGGCGCAGCGCCTTGGCGGTGATCGCCCACTGCTCGGCCAGCACGGACAGCTCGCCCCGGCGGCTGGTGATCACCTCGCCGGTGACGCCGACGTGGTCGCCGAGGTCCACCAGGCGCTTCCAGTCCTCCAGCCGCTCCGGGCCCACCCGGTCCAGCGAGAGCATCGCCTGGAGTTCGGTGCCGTCGCCGTCGCGCAGGGTCGCGAAGCAGAGCTTGCCGGTGTTGCGTACGAAGATCACCCGGCCGGTGACCGAGACCCGGTCCCCGGTGGCGGTGTCGGTGGGCAGGTCGGCGTAGCGCTCGCGGACCTCGGCCAGCGTGCTGGTCCGGGGAAAGCCGACCGGGTACGGCTCGACGCCCTCGGCGAGCATCCGGTCCCGCTTCTCCCGGCGGACCTTCATCTGCTCGGGAAGGTCGTCGGCGGGGTCGACTGGCACGGCGTTCTGCTCGATCACGGCACGCTTCCTCGTCAGGGAGATTTCCGGCGGGTTCAGGCCCCGAGCGTACTCAAGCCCTGAGGTGGTCGTTACCGGATAACCTGCCCGCCATGACGGACCCCACTCACGCCCTCTCGTTCGGTGCCGCCGCAGCCGATTACGACCGGTTCCGCCCCGGCTATCCCGAGGAGGCCGTGCGCTGGGCGCTCGACGGGGTGGGCCCTGCCGACCGGGTCGTTGACCTCGGCGCGGGCACCGGAATCCTCACCCGGGCCGTACTCGCCCTCGGCTACGACGTCGTGCCGGTGGAGCCGGACCCGGGCATGCGGACGCAACTGTCGGCCGTCACCCCGGGCACCACGGCCCTGGCCGGCAGCGCCGAGTCGGTGCCGCTGCCGGACGGCGCGGTGGACGCGGTGCTGGTGGGGCAGGCCTACCACTGGTTCGACAAGGAGCGGGCGCACGTCGAGATCGCCCGGGTGCTCCGGCCGGGCGGGACGTTCGCCCCCATCTGGAACACGCGGGACGAGAGCGTCGAGTGGGTGGCGGAGCTGAGCCGGATCGCCGACCTGCGGGACAACGCCGGCGACCTGACCGAGAAGGTCACCGACTTCGGGCCGACGTTCGGGCCGGTCGCGCTGGCCGCGTTCGCGCACCGGACCACGCTCACGCCGGAGGAGGTGGTCGGCATGCTGCACACCCGCTCGTACTGGCTCACCGCGCAGCCGGGCGAGCAGCAGCGGGTCGACCGGGAGCTGTGGGAGCTGTTCGCCACCCACCCGGACCTGGCCGGACGGGAGCGCGTCGAGCTGCCGTACCGGACGATCGCCTTCCGGGCCCGGCGACGCTGACGCCCGCCCGGCGGCCGACCCGCGGCCGCCGGGGTCAGATGTTGCGCTCGTAGACCATCCGCAGGCCGATCAGCGTGATCATCGGCTCGTGGTGGGTGATCGTCCGGCACTCGCCGATCACCACCGAGGCCAGCCCGCCGGTGGCGATCACCGCCTTCACCTCGCCCAGCTCCTCGACCATCCGCTCGACGATCCGGTCGACCTGCCCGGCGAAGCCGAAGTAGAGGCCGGACTGCAGGCACTCCACAGTGTTCTTGCCGATCACCGAGCGGGGCTTGGTCGCCTCCACCTTGCGAAGCTGCGCGGCGCGGGCGGCCAGCGCGTCGAAGGAGATCTCGATGCCCGGTGCGAAGGCCCCGCCGAGGAACTCGCCCCGCCCGCTGATCACGTCGAAGTTGGTGGTGGTGCCGAAGTCCACCACGATCGACGGGCCGCCGTAGAGCGTGTAGGCGGCGAGCGTGTTGACCACCCGGTCGGAGCCGACCTCCTTGGGGTTGTCGATCGCCAGTTGCACCCCGGTACGCACCCCCGGTTCGACGATCACGCTCGGCAGGTCGGCGTAGTAGCGCCCGAGCATGGTCCGCAGCGAGCGCAGCGCGGCCGGCACCGTCGAGCAGGCGGCCACCCCGGTGATCTCGACGGCGTCTCCGGCGAGCAGCCCACGGAACATCAGGCCGAGCTCGTCCGCCGTCGAACGCGCATCGGTCTTGATCCGCCAGGAGTGCACCAGCTTGTCGCCGTCGAAGGTCGCCAGCACGGTGTTGGTGTTTCCGATGTCGATGCAGAGCAGCACGACCGCAGCCTAGACAACGACCGGTCGGGCGGGCGCGGACCGGCCGGCGAACCGTATCCTGGAAGGCATCGCGACATGAACACACATCTATCCACCGCGGCCGGACGGGGAGCGGACATGTCGGGGATGTGGTGGGCCCGTGGGCGCAACACGCTGCGTCGCCGCCGGCGCCACGCCCTGGTGCTGGCGGCGC
Source organism: Micromonospora sp. ATA32 (assembly GCA_016802835.1). Classification (GTDB taxonomy): domain Bacteria; phylum Actinomycetota; class Actinomycetes; order Mycobacteriales; family Micromonosporaceae; genus Micromonospora. The sequence goes on from JAEVHO010000027.1 coordinate 18,755, forward strand.
TGGCCGGCGGCGCGCTCTGGATGATCCTGGGTGCCTGGCAGGCGTCGAAGCGGGCCGACCACACCTTCCGCGGCGACCTCTACCTCAACGTCGGCGCGGCCCTGATCATGACGCTGCTCACCTACCTGGTGCTCAACCCGCTCTTCCGGGAGCTGCAGACGGCCACCATTATCGAGCATCCCCGGCTCGACCGGGACGCCCTGATCGAGCGGGTGGCGCAGTCCCGCGAACTGGTGGCGATCCTGGAGACCTTCACCAGCATGTTGGAGGGGCCGTACACCAACCGGTTCCTCGACGCCCTGAAGACCGCGCTCACCAACGGCGCGACGGTCCGGGTGCTCCTGCTCGACCCCGACTCGCCGGCCGTCCGGCTGCGCGCCGAGGAGCTGCGCAGGTCCGACACCGCGGTCGCGATCATGAACAACCTCTACCACTTCGGCAGCCTGCAGCAGCAGCTCGCACCGTCCGCCCGATCCCGGCTCCAGGTGCGGACCTACGCCACCGCGCCGTCGGTGCAGATGTACCGGTGGGACAGCAAGGCGTTCATCTCGTTCTTCCCGGTCAACGGCAAGACCTTCGACGCCCAGCAGATCGAGGCGTTCGTCTCCACCCCGTTGGGCGAGTTCGTCGACGACCGGTTCACCGAGCTCTGGGACACCGCGCCGGTGCCGGACCTCGACGCCTGCCTGAACCTCCAGCTCTGCCTGCGCCAGGCGGGCCGCGACCTGGAGACCTGCGAGGCCCGCTACGTCCGGGTCGACGGCACCTGGTACATCGCCGGCAAGGACCTGGTCCGCAACGTCGCCCGGCACGGGCTGGCCGGCCTCAGCGCGGTGCTCCGGCGCCCGGAGGTCACCGACCACGCCTTCACCCTGGGCGAGGCGGACGAGCTGGAGCCCGAGATCTACAACCGCGCCCTCCAGCTGTTCCGGGCCAAGTACGGTCTCGACGGCCGGGACGACACCGAGAGCCAGGTGATCTTCAACCTGGTCGCCGCCCCGGCCCTGACCAGCGTCTGAGCCACCCGGCGGCGGTCACCCGGTTCGCAGGTCCAGCGCGATGTCGAGGATCGGCGAGGAGTGCGTCAACGCGCCCACCGAGAGAAAGTCGACGCCGGTCGCCGCGTACGCCGCTGCCACGTCGAGGGTGAGGCCCCCGGTCGCCTCCAGCTCGGCCCGATCGCCCACCGCGGCGACCACCTCGTTCAGCGTCGCCGGGGTCATGTTGTCCAGCAGCAGGAAGTCCGCGCCGGCCTCGACCGCCTCCACCGCCTCGGCGACCGTGTCCACCTCCACCTGCACCGGCACGTCCGGGAAGGCCTCCCGGACCCGCAGGAAGGCGGGCGCGATGCCGCCGGCCGCCAACTTGTGGTTGTCCTTGATCATGGCGACGTCGTGCAGGCCCATCCGCTTGTTGGTGCCGCCGCCGGCCCGCACCGCGTACTTCTCCAGGGCGCGCAGGCCCGGCGTGGTCTTGCGGGTGTCCAGCACCATCGCCTTCGTGCCGGCCAGCGCGTCCGCCCAGGCCCGGGTGTGGGTGGCCACCCCGGACAACCGGCAGAGCAGGTTGAGCGCCGTCCGCTCGGCGGTGAGCAGCAGCCGGGTCGGGCCGGTCACCGTGGCCAGCACGTCGCCGCGGGCCACCCGTTCGCCGTCGTGGACGGCCAGGGACACCTCGACCGTACGGTCCGACCCGGTCACCTCGCCGACCAGCTCGAAGACCGCCGCCGCCACGGCCAGCCCGGCGACCACGCCGCCGGCGCGGGCGACCAGGTCGGCGGTGTCGGTCTGCCCGGCCGGGATGGTGGCCACGCTGGTGACATCGAGGAAGTCCGGGCCCAGGTCCTCGGTCAGCGCCCCCTCGATCACCCGCCGCACCTGCGCCGGGTCGAGCCCACCGGCCCGCAACGCCCGCTCCGTCGACTCCATCACGGTGACTCCTCAGTTCGCGACTCCGGGGCTCGCAAGACCGGCTCACTCCTCGCGCTCACGGTGACTCCTCAGTTCGCGACTGCGGGGCTCGCAAGACCGGCTCACTCCTCGCGCTCACGCTGACTCCTCCCACTGCTGCGTCAACCGGCCCTGCGCCCCGATCGCGCCGACCAGGTGGCCCAGCCACCGCTCGTCGGCCGTCGGGAAATCCTCCCGCCAGTGGCAACCCCGGGTCTCCCGGCGGGCGTACCCGGCCGCGACCAGGGCCGACGCCACCGTGATCAGGTTCGTCGCCTCCCAGTCGGCGGTCCGCGGGGTGCCCCGGCCCGCGGCGAGCCCGCCCAGGATCTCCGCCGTGCGGGCGAGCGTCCCGGCCGACCGGAGCACACCGGCGCCCCGGGTCATCGCCCGCTGCAGGGTCGGCGTCCCCTCCGCCGGGACCACCCAACCGGCGCCGCCGACCCAGGCGCCGGCCTCCGCCGGTCGGGCCTGCTCGGGCAGGCCGGTGGCGATGTGCTCGGCGATCCGCCGGGAGAAGACCAGCCCCTCCAGCAGCGAGTTGCTGGCCAACCGGTTCGCGCCGTGCACGCCCGTGCAGGCGACCTCGCCACACGCGTACAGGCCGGGGATGGAGGTGCGGCCCAGCAGGTCGGTGCGGACCCCGCCGGAGGCGTAGTGCGCGGCCGGGGCGACCGGGATCAGGTCGGTGGCCGGGTCGACGCCGATGGCCAGGCAGGAGGCGACGATGGTCGGGAAGCGGCCGGCCAGGAAGTCGCCGCCGAGGTGCCGGGCGTCGAGGAAGACATGGTCCTCGCCGCTGGCCAGCAGCACCCGGTGGATGCCCTTGGCGACCACGTCCCGGGGCGCCAGCTCGGCCAGCTCGTGCTGGCCCACCATGAACCGCTTGCCGTCCCCGTCGACCAGGTGGGCGCCCTCGCCGCGCAGCGCCTCCGAGACCAGCGGCTGCTGGGCGCGGCCGGCGCCGGGTACGCCGACCCCGGCCGGGGCGATCAGCGCGGTCGGGTGGAACTGCACGAACTCGACATCGGTGACCGCCGCGCCGGCCCGCATCGCCAACGCCACGCCGTCGCCGGTCGACACAGCCGGGTTGGTGGTCGCCGAGAAGATCTGACCCATCCCGCCGGTGGCCAGCACCACCGCGCGGGCCAGCAGCGCGCCCACCCCGTCCTCGCTGCCCTCGCCGAGCACGTGCAGGGTGATCCCGCAGGCCGGGCCGAGGCCGTCCGGGCCGTCGCCCGGAGCCCGGAGCAGGTCCAGCACCAGCGCGTGCTCGACCAGCCGGATCCACGGGTCACGCCGGACCGCCGCGTGCAGCGCTCGCTGCACCTCCGCACCGGTGGCGTCCCCGCCGGCGTGCACGATCCGGTCCGCCCGGTGCCCGCCCTCCCGGGTGAGCATCAACGAGCCGTCCGGATTCCGGTCGAACTCCGCGCCGATCTGCATCAGCTCGCGCAGCCGGATCGGGCCCTCCTCCACCAGCGCCCGGACCGCCGCCGGGTCGCAGAGCCCGACGCCGGCGATCTCGGTGTCCGAGGCGTGCGCGGCCGGGGTGTCCCGCGGGTCGAGCACGGCGGCGATGCCGCCCTGGGCCCAACGGGTCGAGCCGTCGTCGATGTTGACCTTGGTGACCACGGTGACGTGCAGGCCGGTCTCGCGCAGGTGCAGCGCGGCGGTGAGGCCGGCGACCCCGGAGCCGACCACGATCACGTCGGTGGTCTCCACCCAGCCGGGCGCGGGCGCGGCCAGCAGCTTCGGCAGCACGGTCAGGTCGACCGTCGACAGATCCATTCCCACAGTCAACCCCGCCGAAGGGCTGCGCGCGGCGGCGGGGGCGGTACGAGTGGTTCGGGCCATCGCGTCCGACGAGCGGCCCCGCCGCGACGGCCTCGGTCAGCGGGTACGCACCGGCAGCCCGGCCGGCCCGGTCCCCTTGAGCGAACCGGTCACCGTCCGGTCGCTCAGCCACAGGTAGCACCGGACGCCCCGGTCACCGACCCGCCAGCGGCCGGCCCCGGGTGGGCGTACCACCACGCCGCTGCGGAAGCGCAGGTTCACGTCGTCCGGCACGCCGACGTACCGGCCCAAGGCGGACCGGCAGCCGGCGTAGAGCGGGGCCCAGTCGGCGTCCCGGGCCGGATAGGGCCTTTCCGGCGCCCGCCACACCCCGACGAACTCGGCGGCGTGCCGGGCGTCGCAGGCCACCGGGAGCAGCGTCCGGACGGCGCCGGCGAGCCGCCCCGGGTCTGCTGGCAGGCCAGCCGGAGCGGGGACGGGGCTTTCAACGCGTCGCGCAGGCTGCCGGTGCGGCTCACCGGCACCGCCGCCGCCTCGACGGTGTCCAGCTCGGTCAGGTCGCATCGGTACCACCGGGAGCCGGCGGCCCAGCCGGGCCCGGAGGGCAGCGCCACCGCCAGCCGCAGCCGACCCGCCCGCCAGTCGTCGCCGACATAGCCGCTGGCCCGGGTGTCGCACTCGGCGAACGCGCCGCGCAGCTCGGCGGAGCCGAGGCCGGTGGGGTGGCCCGCTCGGCAGGGAACCCGCCGACGTGCACGGTCTCCACCCGGTGCGCGACCGCACAGTCGACCGGCTGGTACGCGGCCAGCGCGACCACGTCGGTGAAGTCGGCGACCTGACAGACGCCGGCAGCCGGGGTGAACGGTCGGGCCGCCCCGAGCGCCGCCCAGTCGTCGCTGAGATCGCCGTCCAACCCACCGGTGCCGGCACAGCCGGCCACCAGGACCGCAGTGACCATCGCCGCGATCAGGGACGTCATCGCACGGCGCATCGCGGCCTCCCCCAGCCACCGATCGTCTTCCGACGGTGACCAAAGGGTAACCAGAAATGACCTTCTGGTGACAGACCGGATGTGTCTGTCAGGCGACGAGGGGGCTGGGTACGGGGTCGCCGGCCATGCCGGGGGCGACGGCGGCCGGGTCGGCGCCCAGGTCGATCACCTTGTTCTCCGCGTCGACGTGCACCACGCGGGGCTGGTAGGCGCGCGCCTCCGCGTCGTCCATCTGCCCGTACGAGATCAGGATGACCAGGTCACCGGGGTGCACCAGGTGCGCGGCGGCGCCGTTGATGCCGATCACGCCGCTGCCCCGCCGGCCCGGGATCACGTACGTCTCCAGCCGGGCCCCGTTGGTGATGTCCACGATCGCCACCTGCTCGCCGGGGAGCAGGTCGGCCGCGTCGAGCAGATCCTGGTCCACGGTCACCGAGCCGACGTAGTGCAGGTCGGCCTGCGTCACCGTGGCCCGGTGGATCTTCGACTTGAGCATGGTCCGGAACATCGGGTGCCTTTCAGCGGGTGAGGTGGTGGGTGGTCAGGAGTGGGAGGCGAGCTGGACCGCCGCGTTGTCGATCAGCCGGGTGCTACCGACCCAGGCCGCGACGAGCAGCCGGGCCGGCCCGGACACCGGGCCCGGTTCCAGGTCCGCGTCGGTCAGCACCAGGTAGTCCAGCCGCGCGCCCGGCGTACCGGCCTCGAAGGCCCGGTGCGCGGCGGCCAGCACGGCGCCCGCGTCGAGGCCCGCGTCGGCGGCGTCGACGCCGGCCCGCAGCGCGGCGGAGAGGCTCAGCGCGGCCTGCCGCTCCTGCTCCGACAGGTAGCGGTTCCGGCTGGACAGGGCCAGCCCGTCCGGTTCGCGCACGGTCGGCACGCCGACCACCCGGACCGGCACGTCCAGGTCGCGGGCCATCTGCCGGACCAGGGTCAGCTGCTGGTAGTCCTTCTCACCGAAGAAGGCCAGGTCGGGGCGGGTGAGCTGGAGCAGCTTCAACACCACGGTGAGCACCCCGTGGAAGAAACCCGGCCGGGTCTGCCCCTCCAGGTCCTCGCCGAGCAGGCCCGGGTTCACCCGGACCCGGGGTTCGCCGTCCGGATACATGTCGGCCACCGACGGCGCGAAGACCACGTCGGCGCCGGCCCGCCGGCAGACCTCCAGATCGGCGTCGAGCGTACGCGGATAGCGGTCGAAGTCCTCGTTCGGACCGAACTGCAACGGGTTGACGAAAATCGTCACCAGCACGTGGTCGGCCTGCTCCCGGGCGGCCCGCAGCAGCGTCTCGTGCCCCGAGTGCAGCGCGCCCATGGTCATCACCACGCCGACGGTGCCCTTGAGCCCGTCCCGCGCCGCCGCCAGTTCCTCGCGGGTGTGCACCAGCTCCGTCACGCGGCCACCTCCCGGGTGGATACCGCCCAGCACGCCGAGCAGCGACTCCGCGTCGACCGGGCGCAGCCGGCCGGCGGCGATCGCCCGGTCAGCGGTCCGCCGGGCGAGCGCCAGGTAGGGCGCGACCGACTCCGGCGCGACCTCGGCGAGCCGGGCCAGGTGCCGCTCGACGTGCCCGCGTCACCCCGGGACACCGGCCCGGTCAACGCGTCGTCGCCGAGCCGCAGGGCGTTCTCCAGGGCCGCCCGCAGCAGCGGGGCGAGCACCTTCTCCGGCTGCGCCACCCCCGGCGTCCCGCAGCCGGTCGGACGCCTCGTTGACCAGGGTCACCAGGTGGTTGGCGCCGTGCGCCAGCGCCGCGTGGTAGAGCGGGCGGTCCGCCTCGCCGACCCACTCGGGCACGCCACCGACGGTCGGCGACCAGCCGGGCGGCCAGCGGGCGCCAGCTCGCCGGGGCGGTCACCCCGGTCGAGACTGCCGGCGAGCCGGCCGAGGTCTTCCGGCGTACCGGTGAAGGTCATCGCCGGGTGCAGGGCCAGCGGCCGGGCGCCGACGGCGGCGGCCGGGGCGAGAACGGCCAGCCCGTGCGCGCCGGAGGTGTGCGCGACCACCTGACCGGGGCGCAGCGTGCCGGTCTCGGCCAGCCCGGCGACCACGGCGGCCAGCGCGTCGTCCGGCACCGCGATGATCAGCAGGTCGGTGGCGGCCCGGGCCACCGAGGTGGCGGAGCGGTTGCGGGCACCGGGTAGCAGCAGCGCGATGCGGGCCTTGGCCGCGCCGGAGACGCCGGAGGCGGCGACCACCCGGTGGCCGGCGGCGGCGAGCGCCGCGCCCAGCACGGCACCGACCCGGCCGGCGCCGATGACGCCGACGGTGAGGTTGCGGGGGAAGACAGCCGGGGCACCGGAAGGGGCGCCGGCCGACGGTACGGCGCCCCACGCGGGGCGGCCGGACGCGGGCGCAGCGGAGCGCTCATGGCAACGATCCAGTCCTGAAGGGGGTACCGGTCGATGGCAAGTATGCGCCGGAGTTACGGAGCGGAGACAAGCATGTGTGAAAACCTTCACCGGGCGGGTGGACGTGGGTAATTCCGGGCACATTCCGAGGTCGCGCGCCCGAGATCCGTGGCCGTCTCCCGGCGCTCCGCCGAGGGGCCGTATGCGCCGGAGTTACGGAGCGGAGACAAGCATGTGTGAAAACCTTCACCGGGCGGGTGGACGTGGGTAATTCCGGGCACATTCCGAGGTCGCGCGCC
>JAEVHO010000028.1 GCA_016802835.1 Micromonospora sp. ATA32
CGGCTGCGCCGACCGGATGGGCGACGAGCCCTTCTTCGCCGCGCTGCACGACGGCGGCGGCGTCCCCGCGGCCGGCGGCGGTCGGGCTCGCCGCCCTGGTCACCCGGGCCGCCGGCTGGACTCCGCAGAGCTACGCCGCCGCCGCGGCGGCGCCCCCCGGCACCGCGGAGCGGGACCGACTGGTCAGCGCGTTGACCAGCACCTTCTTCACGGGCGCGGTCCGCAGCGGGGAATACCTCGACCTGGACACCGGCCTCGCCGTGATCACCCGGCACGCCAAGTCGCTCGGGTACGACGCGCTGGTGCTCTTCCTCGACGAGCTGATCCTCTGGCTCTCCACCCGGATCAGCGACCACACCTTCGTCAACACCGAGGGCGCCAAGCTCAACAAGCTCGTCGAGTCGGCCGACGCCACCCGGCCGCTGCCGCTGATCTCGTTCGTCGCCCGGCAGCGCAACCTGGAGGACTTCCTCGGCCCCCAGGTCGGCGGCACCGAACGGGAGGCCCTGGCGCACGTCATGCGCAGCGTCCAGGGCCGGTTCGGCGAGATCGCCCTCGCCGACACCAACCTTCCCGAGATCACCGAGAAGCGGCTGCTCAAGCCGATCGACGACGCGGCTCGCGCGGTGCTCGACAACGCGTTCGCCGCCGTGCGGGGCAACCGGGAGGTGTGGGACGCCCTGCTGCTCGGCGCCCAGTACGGCGACGCCGGCATCGGCTCCGACGCCGCCGCCTTCCGCAAGCTCTACCCGTTCTCGCCCGCGCTGGTCGCCACCCTGGTGGCCCTCTCTCAGGCGTTGCAGCGGGAACGCACCGCGCTGAAGGTGATGACCGAGCTGCTCGTCGATCGCCGGGACACCCTCAAGGTCAATGACCTGATCGGGGTGGCCGCGCTCTTCGACCCGCTGGTGCTGCACGGGGAACTGCCCGACCGGCCCAAGCTCAAGCAGCTCTTCCAGTCCGCCCGGAGTTTGTATACGCAGAAACTGCGCCCGATCCTGCTCAGCCTCAACGGCATCGGCGAGGAGCAGGCGGCCGGGCACCAGCAGTTCCAGCTCGACGACAAGCTGATCAAGACGGTGCTGCTCGGCGCGCTGGTGCCCGAGGTGCCGGCCCTGCACAACCTCACCGCCGCCAAGCTGCACGCGCTCAACTTCGGCTCGATCACCTCGCCGATCCCCGGCTACGAGCGGCAGATCGTGCTCAACCGGCTCAACCGGGTCGCCGACAGCGCCGGCGAGCTGCACCTGACCAAGAACCCCGACCCGGTGGTCAGCCTCAAGCTGCACACCGTCGACTTCGACAAGCTGCTCGATCTGGTCCGCGATGAAGAGGCCACCACCACCGGCGTCCGGCAGCAGCTCATCCGCGAACTGGTCACCGCGGAGATGGGGATCGCCGGGGCCGAGGGGCAGCTCGGTGAGCTGCTGCACTCCCGCGACTGGCGCGGCCGGAAGCACACCGTCCAGGTCAAGTTCGGCAACGTCCGCGACCCCGACACCATGCCGGTCTCCGCGCTGATCGCCACCGGCGAGGCGTGGCGGGTCATCATCGACTACCCGTTCGACCCGCAGGGCTACGAGCGCAGCGCCGACCGCGCCCGGATCGAGCGTTTGGAGCGCGGCTCGCGGACCGTCTTCTGGCTGCCCTTCTTCCTGACCGACGAGATGATGGGCAAGGTCGCCCAGCTCGCGAAGATCAACTATCTGCTCGGCAACGGCACCGGCGACCGGCTCAACACGCTGGCCGCGGACTGGCCGTTGGTCGACCGGCAGCAGGGCAAGGTCTACCTCCAGCAGCGCCAGACCCAGCTGCGCGGCACGCTGCTCAGCGCCCTCATGCAGGCGTACGGGGCCGGCACCTCGAACGGCGCCGACGTGCAGGACGACAGCATCGCGGTGTTCCACACCCTCGCCGACGGACTGCACGTCGGCGACCCGAGGGGCGGCACCCTCGCCGAGGCATTCAAGAATCTCACCGGGGAAATCCTCGCCTGGTCCTACCCGGGCCGCCCGGCGATGCCCGACGACGAGAAGCCCGTCACCCGCGGCGAGATGACCAAGATCCTGGAGTACGCCAAGCAGGCCGCCGCCGACTCCGCCCGGGGAGTCAGCGTTCTCAACCCCGTCGACCAGCGCACCCTTCGCCGGGTCTGCAACAACCTGCGTCTCGGCGAGCTGATCGACGGACGGTACGTGCTCACCACCAGCACCTGCCGGTGGAGTCAGCACCTGCTCCAGGCCGCCGCCAACGAGGGCTACACCGACCACTTCCCGGTGCACGTGCTCCGCCGGCTCATCGACGAGCCCGCCGCGTTCGGCTTCGACCGCGAGCTGCAAAACCTGATCATCGTCGTCTTCGGGCTGGAGCAGCAGCTCGCCTGGTACCAGCACCGCGGCAAGGTCGACGTGACCACCCTGGCCGCCGTGCGGGACGACCTGGAGCTGCGACACCCGCCGATGCCCGACGAACAGGCCTGGGCGGACGCGGTGCGCCGGGGCTCGGCAATCTTCGGCGGGGTGCTGCCCGTCTGGCGTACGCCGGCCAACCTCGGCAACCTCGCCGGCACGCTGCGCGCGGCGGCGGGTGCCCGGAAGAAGGCGGCGGGCGACCTCGTCGACGCGCTGACCTCGCACGCCGACGTGCTCGGCCTGGACCTCTCGGCCGCGACCGGCCGGCTCGCCACCGCTCGCAGGGCAGCCCGGTTCGTGACCGAGCTGGCCGCCGAGCGCGACGACGTGGTGCTGGTCGAGACTGCGGCCCGTGCCGACCTCGGCGACGTCGACGACCAGGCCGTCGGCGAGGTGCTCAGCCAGGCGGGCAAGATCAGCGCCGAGTTGGCCCAGGCACACCAGTGGCCCCTGCTCCAGGCGATTGTGGCCAGATCCGCCCACGACGAGCGGGCGCAGGTGGTCATCGGACAGCTTCGGGAGGTCGCCCGGCGCGAACAGCACGGACAGGACCTGGTCGACGCCCTCCAGACGGCGTCGGCGGCGTCGGCGGCGCTGCTCGCCGCCGACCAGCAGTCTCGGCCGACCGACCGCACCGAGGTCACTCGGCCCGGCGGTGGGACGACCCCCGGGACGGCCGATCTGCTGCCGACGCAACAGCGGCCCCAGGATGCCGACCCGACCCGGGTGCCGACCGGTGACCGCTCCGGTGCTGAGCCGGATGGTGGCGGTACGGCCACGCTGCCTGGTGGTGCCGGTGCTGGCCTGGTGTCCGGCGGCAGCGGTTCCCGCGTGACGCCGGGTGGCGGCGGGTCCGTCCCTGTCACCCAGCAGCGTCGCGAGGTCACCGACGCGGCCACCTGGGAGAAGGTGGCCGCCGAGATCGAGGCCCAGGTCGTCGCCGGGCGTCCGATCACCGTCACCTGGGAGATCCGATGACCGCTCGTGTCGTTGGGCCCCAGGCCACGATCGCGCCGCCCAGGGCGGGATCGTGAGTGCACCGGTCAGCGCGGCGCAACCGGACGCGGTCCGCCGCAAGGTCGAGGCGTGGCTGGCCGAGAACGACCAGGCGGGCGCCATCGCGCTCACGGCCCGCCCCGAGTGGCCGGCCGAGCCGATGCTCACCGTCGACGGCACCCGGGTCCGGGTGCTGCCGTGTCCCACCCCGCTGGCCGCCCGCGCCGCCCTGCACGACCGGACCGACGACGAGCGGTTGGTGCTGCTGACCGAGCTGACCGACAGCGAACTGGGCGACGGGCTCCTCGCCCACCTCAGCAAGCAGACCGTCCGCAAGATCGACCCGTGGGACCTGGTCCGGCAGATGTTCGGCGGGGTCAAGGATCTCGATCCCACCCTGGTCCGGGTCGGACGCTGGGTCGCCAACGCGCTCAGCGACCACGCCCCGTCGGACGGCTGGCCCGCCCCGCCCGGCGCGATCCTCACCCGCGACCACGCGCTGCGCAGCCTCTGCGCTGAACTGCTCGGCCTGCCGCCCGCCGAACTCGACGACAGCGGCCTGGTGCAATGGAGCAGCGACGCCCGCCGGCAACTGAAGATCACCACGCTGCCCGACGTCGTCGCCGAGGGCGTCACGGCTTACCTGACCCAGACCGCGGGCCGCGCCGCCGCCCCCATCATGGCCGCGGTAAGGGCCGGGCACGGGGTGGACGTGATCCCGCTGGGGCTGCTGGCCGGGCTGCTCTGGCCCACCGGCAGCGAGCGGGCTGCGGAGGTGGAGGCCGCCGTCGGCCGGACCCGGCTGGAGCCCCGGTTCGGCGGGTCTCGGCTCACCCCGCAGCAGGCCGAGGCGCTGCACCAGGCCGCCGAGGCGTGGGTGTATCGGACGGTAGATTCGGACGACGACGGCCGGGACGAGGCCATGCGGATGCTGCGACGGGCCGAGGCGATCGCCGCCGAAATCGGCATCACCGGGCTGCTCGGCGCGTCGGCTGTCCTGCCCACCGGATTCGTCCAGCGGCTGCGTGCTTTCGCCGACGCCGTACGGCTCGCCGTGCCGGCCGCTGGGTCGGCTGTCCCGGCGGCGGTTACCCGGGCACAGTCGGCGCTCGCCACGGTGGAGGCGCACCGGGCCGCCGAACCACGCCGGGTGGAGACCGCCCGGATGGCCGTACGCCTGCTGCGGTGGCTGAGCACGACCGACGGTCCACCGCCGGCCACTCTGCTCGACGCGCTGCACCGGCAGGTCCGGCAGGACGGCTGGGTGGACCGGGCCCGGCTGGACGTCTTTGCCGGCGACCCGGACCAGCCGGTCGCCGAGGCGTACCGGCTGCTGCACCGGGCGGTGGACGCCCGCCGGTCCCGGCACGACCAGCAGTTCGCCACGCTGCTCGCCGCAGCCACGGCCAGCGAGGCAGAGCCGGGGGCGCTGCTTCGCGTCGAGGATGTGCTCGACCGGGTGGTCCAGCCGATTCTCGACCAGGGCCGGCGGGTACTGCTGCTCGTGCTGGACGGCATGAGCGTCGCCGCCGCCACCGAGCTGACCGAGTCGGTCACCCGGACCGGCGCCTGGGTGGAACTCACCCCGGACGGCGGCCCACGGACCGGGGTGCTGGCAGCGCTGCGACCGTCACCGAGGCGAGCCGGTGCAGCCTGCTCAGCGGGCGGATCGCCGCCGGTGGCCAGCAGGCCGAGCGCAATGCCTTCCAGCAACGCTTCCCCAACGGACAGCTGCTCCACAAGGCGGCGTTGCGGGCGGGAGCCGGAGCGGCCTTGGACCCGGACGTGTTGTCCGCACTCGACGACCCGTCGATCCCACTGGTCGCTGCCGTGATCAACACGATCGACGACGCGCTGGACAGGAGCGACCCGGGCACCACCGTCTGGGGCGATGACACCGTTACCGCCGTCGGCGATCTGCTCGCGTCGGCGGCCGACCGCGTGGTCGTCCTCGTCTCCGACCACGGCCACGTCGTCGACCGGGGCCCCGAGTCGGTCACCCTGAGCAGCGCCAGCAGCGAGAACCGGTGGCGCCCGCAGACCAGCCCGGCCGGTGACGCCGAGGTGGCCGTCACCGGTAGTCGGGTGGTGCTCGGCGGCGGCTCGGTCGTCCTGCCCTGGCGGGAAGAGGTGCGGTACGGGCCGCGCAAGGCCGGCTACCACGGCGGTGCCGCGCCTGCCGAAGCCGTGATTCCGTTGCTCGTGCTGAGCGCCGGCGATGACCTGGCCGTACCGGGTTGGGCCGGTGCGCCGGTTGCCAGCCCCGACTGGTGGCGGGAACCGTTGACCGACAAGGCTTCCGTGCCATCTGATTCCGGCGCGGCGACGCGGCGGCGCCCACGCCGAGTTGTCGAGCAGCAGCCGGAAAGTCTGTTCGACCTGGCACCGGCCGCCGTCGGACCTGCCGCTGCTCCGGAACCCGCCCCCACCGTGCCCGACCTGGTGACGGCGCTGCTCGCCAGCGACCGCTACGCCCAGCGGCGCGACCCCCGGGTGCCGTTGGCCGACGATCGGGTCGCCGCGCTGCTGGGCACCCTGCTCGCTGGCGGGGACCGGGCGACCCTCGACACCCTCGCCGCCCGGGCGGGCGTGCCGGCACACCGGATCAACGGCACCGTCACCGCGCTGCGTCGGCTCCTCCAGGTCGAGGGCTATCCCGTCATCACCCTCGACCCGGACGGCCGCACCGTCCACCTCAACCGGCCGTTGCTGATCGAGCAGTTCGAGCTGGAGCCTCGGTGACCGTGGAACTGTCCGCACGCCGCCGCCGGGACATCATCGACGCGCTGCGTCGCGGTGTCGTCCCGAGTAACGGACTCGACGCGCTCGCGGTCGGGCTGGACCGGTTCACCGCCGCCCTCGATGACGACCTCGACCGGGTCGCCGGCGGCGGCAGCGTCTTCAAGGCCGTGCGGGGCGAGTACGGCGCCGGCAAGACCTTCTTCACCCGATGGCTGGCCGAGCGCGCCAAACGGCGTGGCTTCGCCGCCGCCGAGGTGCAGATCTCCGAGCTGGAGACACCCCTGCACCGGATGGAGACCGTCTACCGCCGGCTGGTCGAACACCTCAGCACCGAGCAGTTCGCCCCGAGCGCCTTCCGGCCCGTACTCGATGGTTGGATCTTCGCGCTCGAAGAGGACGTCCTCGCCGGCGGTGCGATCGCCGAGGACGATGCCGAGGCGCTGGACCGGGCGGTCGGCGAGCTACTGGAACGCCGGCTCGGCGACATCTCGCGGAGCACGCCGGGCTTCGCCGCGGCGCTGCGCGGCTACCGCGCCGCCACCGCCACCGGTGACCACCTCACCGCCGACGGCCTGGCTGCATGGCTGGGCGGTCAGCCCCACGTCGCCGCGTCCGCCCGTCGGGCCGCCGGAGTAAAGGGCGACCTCGACCACTACGGCGCGCTGAGCTTCCTGCAGGGACTGCTCACCGTCCTGCGGGACAGCGGGCACCAGGGCCTGCTGCTGGTGCTCGATGAGGTGGAGACCCTGCAACGGGTGCGCTCCGACGCCCGGGACAAGGCACTGAACGCCCTCCGGCAGCTCATCGACGAGATCCATGCGGACCGCTTCCCCGGCCTGCTGCTGGTGATCACCGGGACGCCCGCCTTCTTCGACGGCCCCCAGGGCGTCCAGCGACTCGCACCACTCGCACAACGGCTCGCCACCGACCTCGGCCCCGACCCGCGCTGGGACAACCCCCGCGCGACCCAACTGCGACTGCCCGGGTTCACCGTGGACGCCCTGGTGGAACTCGGCAGCAGGGTCCGGGACATCTACGCCAGCGCGCAGGTCAACGCTCGGGTGGACGACGACTATCTGACGACGTTGGCCCGAGCCGTCACCGGTGCGCTGGGTGGTCAGGTCGGGGTGGCACCCCGCGTCTATCTCAAGAAGCTCGTCGCGGACGTCTTCGACCGGGTGGACCAGTTCGCCGACTGGGAACCACGGCGCCACTACGCGCTGACCCTGCGGGCCGACGAACTGACCGAGGTCGAACGCAACGCCGCCGCCTCGGCAGACGACATCGAACTGCCGATCTGACATGCCGCCCGACCTCGACCCGGTCGTGGTGCACCATCTGGTCAACACCCTGGGCTGGCGCGACCTGCGCCCGATGCAGCAGGCCGCCATCCCGCCGGTACGCGGCGGACTCGATGCCCTGCTCCTCGCCCCTACTGCCGCCGGCAAGACGGAGGCGGCGCTCTTCCCCCTGCTGACCCGGATGGCCGAACAGCGGTGGACGGGAACCTCGGTCCTCTACATCGCCCCGCTGAAGGCGCTGCTCAACAACCTCCACCCCCGCGTCGAGCAGTACGCCGGCTGGCTCGGCCGGCGGGCCGCGGTCTGGCACGGCGACGTCGGCGCCTCGCGCCGCCGGGCGGTGCTCTTCGAACGGCCCGACCTCCTCCTCACCACCCCTGAGTCGCTCGAATCCATGCTGGTCAGCACGAAGGTCGACCACCGGCTCTTCTTCGCAGGCCTGCAGGCGGTCGTCGTCGACGAGGTGCACGCCTTCGCCGGGGACGACCGCGGCTGGCATCTGCTCGCGGTCCTGGAACGGCTGGCCCGGGTGGCCGGTCGCCCGCTGCAACGGATCGGCCTCTCCGCCACCGTCGGCAACCCGGGGGAGCTGATCACCTGGCTGCAGGGCTCGGGAGCTGGCCGTCGCCCAGCCCAGGTGGTGGCCCCCGAGGCGGTCTCGGTGGTCGACCGTCCGCCGCCCGGCGACATCGAGCTGGACTACGTGGGTTCGCTAGCCAACGCCGCGACGGTGATCGCCGGTCTGCACCTCGGTGAGAAGCGCCTCGTCTTCTGCGAGTCCAGACAGACCGTCGAAGAACTCGGGCAACTGCTGCGGGAGAAGGGGGTGACCACGTTCCTCTCGCACGAGTCACTGTCCGCCGATGAACGCCGCCGTGCCGAGCAGGCGTTCGGCGAGGCCCGGGACTGCGTCATCGTCTCGACCAGCACGCTTGAGCTGGGTATCGACGTCGGCGACCTGGACCGGGTGATCCAGATCGGCGCCCCGGCCACCGTGGCCTCGTTCCTGCAGCGGCTCGGGCGGACCGGTCGCCGCCCGGGGAGCAGCCGGAACTGCCTCTTCCTCACCCTGGACGGAGAGGCACTCGCCGAGGCGGCGGCTCTCCTGCTGCTCTGGTCGCGCGGCTGGGTCGAGCCGGTGACCGCGCCGCCCGAGCCTCGGCACATCGTGGCCCAGCAGATTCTTGCCCTCTGCCTGCAGGAGCACCGGATCGGCGACCAGTTGTGGGCGCAGGCGTGGAACGGGCTGCACCCCTTCGAGGAGAGCTCTCAACCGATCGTCCGCCATCTGGTCGAGCACGGATACCTCGACCAGGACGGTGGGATGCTGTTCATCGGGCCGGCCGCTGAGGAGCGCTTCGGCCGGCGCCATTTCATGGAGATGTTGGCGGTGTTCACCGGGCCCCCGGAATTCACCGTCCTGTTCGGGCGTAACGAACTGGGTCGGGTCGATCCCAGCCTCCTCACCGAGGAGGTCAAGGGTGAGCGGCGGCTCCTGCTCGGGGGCCGGAGTTGGCGGGTCACCTACATCGACTGGCGACGCCGGCGGTGTTTCGTCGAGCCAGCCGACGGCGGGGGACGAGCCCGCTGGCCTGGCAGCGGCTGGGCGTACCTCGGCTTCGAGCTGACCCGGGCGCTGCGTGAGGTGCTGCTGGGAGAAGACCCGCCCGTCAAGCTCACCCGTCGAGCCGTGGACCGGCTCGCGCGGGAACGGGAAGAAAAGCTGCACCTCGTACACCCTGGCGGCACCGTCATCGTCCGGGAGGACACGGGCGACCTGCGGTGGTGGACCTGGGCAGGCTTCCGGGCGAACGCCACCCTGACCGCCACCCTCGGCGAGGTCGTCGATCCGGTGGAGCGATTCGACGACTGCAGCATTCGGCTGCGGGAAGACGTCACCCCACCCGCCTGGCGGTCGCTCACCGCGGACGCCAGTGATCGGCTGTGCCTGCCCGAGGTCCACGAGAAGGCGCTCGACGGCCTCAAGTTCAGCGCTGCCCTGCCGAAGCGGCTGGCAGCGGCGACGCTCGCCGCCCGCCTGGCAGACCTGGACCGGGCGGCAGCCGTGCTCGTCGAGCCGACCCGCTTCGTGGTCACCTGAGACAGCCCGCTGCGTGATACGGGCAGGGCCGATCGCGACTCGCTGGCCAGCGTGGCGGGTCCCAAGCGGCTCACCAGTGGGGAGGCTCGCCGACCACCGCCGGGGACCGCGTGTTCGCCATCTCCACCGCCCAGTCCAGCGCGAAGTCGGCCACCTGCTCCCAGCCCGGCTCCCCGACCGTGAAGTGCGACCGCCCGGGGAACTCGTGGTAGGCGGTCACCGCCCGGGACTTCTGGTAGAGCCCCGCGTTCGACCGGACCACCGTCGCCGGCACCACGTGGTCTTCGCCCCCGGCGATCAGCAGCAGCGGCACGCGGTCGTTGTTGCCGTTGTCCACGCTGGCGGCCGAGTCGACGGAGAGGTCGGCGAACGCCCCCTCGAAGAGCACGTGCCCGGCGGCCGGTACGGCGTACCGCTGCCAGGCCTGGTCGGAGTCCTCGGCGCTCATCGTGTTGCCGAAGGTGTACCGGAACTCCTCGGCGGTGATCGGCACGGCCCGGTGCCGGTTGGCCGGGTTGTGCAGCACCGGGTACGCGGCGCGCAACGTGCTCACGGGCAGCCGGACCAGCCCCTTGATCGGGGCGGAGTCGACGCCGACGCCCACGGCGCCGAGGCCCCGGTCGAGCAGGACCTGGGTGAAGAGGCCGCCGAAGGAGTGTCCGATGACGATGGGCGGGCTGGGCAGGTCCCGGATGATCGCCGCGTAGTGGTCGATGACCCGGTCCATGGTCAGGCCGGCGATCGGGCTGGGGTCGTCCCGCAGCGCCTCGACCTCACCGTCCATGCCCGGCCACGCCGGCGCGAGCACCCGGAAGCCCCGGGCGGCGTAGCGCCGCGCCCAGTTCTCCCAGCTCCGTGGCGTCATCCAGAGCCCGTGGATCAGCACCACCGTGTCGACCCGTCCCTTGTTGGGCGCGGTGTCCATTGACGTCCCCTCCCCCGGTGTGGCCGTACGCGCACACCCGCGCTTACCCGGCCCCCGCGCCAGCAACCACCTCCGCAGACGCCTGACAAATGTCATGGGCGGGACGTGACGACTGCTCCGGGGGGCGAACCTCCGGCGGCCCGACGATCGATGGCATGACAAGCGCACACCCGGCCGTCGAGCTGGCCGGACTCACCAAGACCTTCGGCCCGGTGACCGCCGTCGACGGACTCAGCCTGCGCATCCAACCCGGCGAGGTGGTGGCCTTCCTCGGCCCCAACGGCGCCGGCAAGACCACCACCATCGACCTGCTGCTCGGCCTGGCCCGGCCGGACGCCGGCACCGTGCGGATCCTCGGCGGCACGCCCACCGAGGCAATCCGCTACGGCCGGGTCGCCGCCGTCATGCAGACCGGCGGCCTGCTCAAGGACCTCACCGTTGCCGAGACGGTACGGCTGACCGCCAGCTTCTACGGCCGGACCCGACCGCCGGGCGAGGTGCTGGAGCGGGCCGGGATCGCCGACCTCGCCGACCGGCAGGTGGGGAAGTGCTCCGGCGGCCAGCAGCAGCGGCTGCGCTTCGCCCTCGCACTGCTGCCCGACCCGGACCTGATGGTGCTCGACGAGCCCACCACCGGGATGGACGTGGAGGGGCGGCGCGAGTTCTGGCAGGCGATCCGGGCCGACGCCCGGGACGGGCGGACCGTTCTGTTCGCCACCCACTACCTCGACGAGGCCGACGCGTACGCCGACCGGATCGTGCTCGTCCGGCAGGGACGGATCGTCGCCGACGGCACCACCGCCGAGATCAAGAACCTCGCCGCGGGCCGGCTGGTCCGGGCCACGCTGCCGGGCGCGGACCAGGCCGGGCTCGCCGCCCTGCCGGGCGTCGAGGCGGTGGAGGTACGCGGGGACAGCGTGCTGGTGCACACCGCCGACTCGGACGCGGTCGCCCGGCACCTGCTCACCCGCACCGACGCCCGGGACGTCGAGATCACCTCCCGCAACCTCGAGGACGCCTTCCTCGCCCTGACCACCGGGCAGCCGGCCGTCGAGCGCCTGACCACCCAGCCGATCGGAGCCTGAGATGACCACCACCTCGACCGCCCCCGCCGTCACCCGTACCGACCCGTCGGCCCGGCGGCCTCCCGCCCTGGGCGGCTTCTCCCCGACCGTGCTCGCCATCGAGATCCGGCGGGTGCTGCGCAACCGGCGCACGCTGATGTTCACCCTGATCATGCCGGCGGTCTTCTTCCTCCTCTTCGGACTGCCGCAGCGCGGTCAGGAGCTGCCCAACGGCCGGCCGGTCACCGCCTGGATCATGATCAGCCTCGCCGTGTACGCGGCCATGGTCGCCACCACCAGCGCCGGCGGGGCGGTGGCCACCGAGCGGGCGCTGGGCTGGAGCCGGCAGCTCCGGCTCACCCCGCTGCGCCCGGCCGCGTACGTCGCCACGAAGGCGGCCACCGCGATGGTGCTGGGGCTGATCGCCGTGGTCATCGAGTTCGCGGTCGGCGCGGCCGCCGGGGTGCGGCTGCCGGCGTACGTCTGGCTGCTGGCCGGTCTCGGCGCCTGGCTCGGTTCGCTCGTCTTCGCCGCCTTCGGCCTCTTCATCGGCTACCTGGCTCCGGCCGAGAACGTCATGCAGTTCATGGGCCCGATCCTGGCGATCCTGGCCATGTTCGGCGGCCTGTTCGTGCCGCTGGACGTGCTGCCGCACGTGCTCCAGCAGATCGCCAGGTTCACCCCGGTGTACGGGGTCGGCGAGATCGCCCGGGCCCCGCTGACCGGCGACGGGGTCAGCGGGGCGGCGCTGGCCAACGTGATCGGCTGGACGGTGCTGTTCAGCCTCGGCGCGGCCCGGCTGTTCCGCCGGGACACCGCGCGGGTCTGACCGGGCCGGCGGAGGCTAGCGTGTTCACGATGCACCTTCCGCCGGACCGGTCCCGGCCGGTGAGCCGCCACTGGCGGGTCACCGGCTGGCTGCTTGCCGCGGTCTGGCTCTTCTTCCTCAACATCCCGCTGCTCGCCGCCCTGCACCAGCCCGAGCCGTGGCGGCGGGTGGTGGGCGCGGCGACGCTGGTCGCCTTCGGCGTCTTCTACGTCGCCGTCTTCCAGTGGGCCCGGGGCCGCCGTCAGGAGCACAAGCCCATCCCGGTCGGCCGGGCGCGGGCGGCCGTGGCGCTGCTGCTCGGGCTGGGGCTGGCCGGTGTCCCGGGAACCGGCGGCGACTGGTTGACCACGCTGGTCTTCGTCGCGGCGGCGGCGGTGTTCCTGCTGCCGTCGCGGGAGGCGCTGGTCGTCGTCGCCCTCGCCGCGCTGACGCCCCCGGTGACGGCCGCACTGGTGCCGGGCTGGGAGGCGGAGGGCACGGTCGTCTTCGCGGTGCTGCTCGCCTCGTTCGCCATGTTCGGGGTGACTCGGCTGGCCCAGCGCAACAGCGAGCTCCAGGCCGCCCAGCAGGAGATCGGACGGCTCGCGGTGGCCGAGGAGCGGGCCCGCACCGCGCGGGACCTGCACGATATCCTCGGCCACTCGCTGACCGTGGTGGCGGTCAAGACGGAGCTGGCCGGACGGCTGCTGGAGCTGGACCTGGCCCGGGCCGCCACCGAGATCGCCGAGGTCGAACGGCTGGCCCGGCAGGCGCTGGCCGACGTGCGGCGCACCGTCGGGGGGTACCGGGAGGTGAGCCTCGCCGGGGAGCTGGCCGGCGCGCGGTCGGCGCTGGCCGCGGCGGGCATCGCGGCGGACCTGCCGGCCGACGTGCCGGCGCTGCCGGCCGAGCGGGAGGAACTCTTCGGCTGGGCGGTCCGGGAGGGCGTGACGAACGTGATCCGGCACAGCGGGGCGCGGCGCTGCGCGATCTCGGTCCAGCCGGACCGGGTCGAGGTGTGCGACGACGGGCGCGGACCGTCCGAGGGGGACGGTCCGGCTGGGCACGGCCTGCTCGGGCTGCGGGAACGGGCCCGGCGGCTGGACGCGACGGTGACCGTGGGTCGCAGCCCCGACCCACCCGGCTTCCTGCTCCGGGTCGCCCTGCCTCCGGTGAGCGCGAGGAGTGAGCCGGTTTTGCGAGCCCCGCAGTCGCGAACGAAAGAAATCCAGTGACCGCGCCGATCCGGCTGCTGCTCGCCGATGACCAGGCCCTGGTCCGCGGCGCGCTGGCCGCGCTGCTCTCGCTGGAGCCGGACCTGACCGTGGTGGCCGAGGTCGGCCGGGGCGACGAGGTGGTCGCCGAGGCGCGGCGCACCGCGCCGGAGGTCGCCCTGCTGGACGTGGAGATGCCCGGCCTGGACGGGATCGCCGCCACCGCCGCGCTGCGGGCGGCGGTGCCCGCCTGCCGGGTGCTGGTGGTGACCACCTTCGGGCGGCCGGGTTACCTGCGCCGGGCGATGGAGGCCGGCGCGAACGGCTTCGTGGTCAAGGACACCCCGGCCCGGCAGCTCGCCGACGCGGTCCGCCGGGTGCACGCCGGGCTGCGGGTGGTCGACCCGACCCTGGCGGCGGAGACCCTGGCCGCCGGGGCGAGCCCGCTGACCGAGCGGGAGACGGAGGTGCTGCGGGCCGCGCGGGGCGGCGGCACGGTCGCCGACCTGGCGGCGGCACTGCACCTGTCGGAGGGGACGGTCCGCAACCACCTCTCCGCGGCGATCGGCAAGACCGGCGCCCGCAACCGGGCCGCCGCGGTCCGGATCGCCGAGGAGCACGGCTGGCTGCTCGGCGACTGACGCCGCGCCGGTCCAGGCTTCACCGGGCCGCGGGTGCGGCGGCGACACCGGGCGGCGACACCGCCGGTGCGCGCAGGACGGCGGGCCGGGCGAGGTCAGGCGGTCGCGGGCGGGGACGGCAGCTGGTCGACGACCACCACGCTGGTGCCCGCGGCCACTTGCTCGAGCAGCTTCCGCTGGCCGGTGCGGGTCAACCGGATGCAGCCGTTGGTGACGTTCTCGCCGAGCGTGTCGTCGTTCTGCCAGCTGTGCAGGCCGATGTGCGCGCCGCGCAGCCCGGTCGGCACCGCCTCCGGGTCGTCCGGGATCGCGCCGAGGGCGAAGATGTCCACGCCGCCGTACACCTCCTGCGGCGGGGGAGTACGGCCGAGGATGAAGGTCCGCCCGAGCGGCGTGAGCTGCCCGGTCTGGCCGAGGCTGACCTCCCAGGACTGCATCGCCCTGCCGGCCCGATACCAGGTCAGCCGGTGCGGCTTGCGCTCCACCACGATCTGGTCGGGCAGCGGCACGCTGGTCCAGCCCCCCGATGGGAGCCAGGCGAGCCGGCGGTTCGCCGAGGGCAGCAGCACCGCCGTCCAGCCGGAGCGCCGGTCGGCGATCGGCATGGTCAGCGCGACGTCGTTGATGGTCGGGTTGAGGAAGGCCAGCGGGCGGCCGCCCGGCGCGTCGTACGCGGCGATCCTGCGGCTCGGCGCGAGCCCCTCGGTCAGCGCCGTGGTCTCCATCGTGTCCGGGTCGGCCGGGAAGCCGGCGGGACGCCGGGTCGTAGTCCACCATGGGGAGCCCGGCGGGGGCCGGGGCCGCGCTCGGTACCGGCTCGGCCGGCACGTCGGCCGGCACGTCGGTCGGCGGGGTGGGGCGCCGACTGGGCCGGCGGCCCGGCCTGGTCGGGGGGTCAGCGCCCCGCCGACGAGCAGGGCGGTCGCCAGCAACAGCGGTACGCCGACCGCGGCGGCGAGCCAGCCGAGGGCCCATCGCGACTTCAAGGCGGCAGCAAGCACAAAACGACTGTAATCGACAAAACGGCGGCGGGCCCCCTTCTCGCCGGAAAGGCGTGAAGGGGGCCCACGCCGGGCGGCCCGGCCGGAGGCATCCCGGACCGACCCGGATGGAGCGTCAGGGCAGCTTGGCGCCGATGTGGATGGCGACGGCGTCGTGGGCCGGGATGTTGGCCGCGAACCACCCGTTGCCGTCCACCGTGATCACCGGCCCGCCGCACGAGCCGTTGCCGAAGTCGCCGTGGATGACGTCGCAGTACCGACCGGCGGGCAGCCCCGCGTAGTACGAGCGGCCGTTGACCGCGAAGTCCTCGTCGTTGATGGACAAGTAGCCCTTGCCGGCCCGGCTGAACGCGATGTGCTGGTAGCCGTTGTCGTACCAGTTGGCGACGCCGGCGCCCTGGGTGGCGTTGTTGAAGGCGACCATGTTGGCGATCACCCGCCACCGGTGCTCGCACTCCCAGCCGGAGTAGCAGGTGGTGTTGAGCGTCTTGTTGCCGGCGTCCGAGGGCGGCCCCTGGTCCCGGTTGCTGAACGTGTAGCTGGACATCACCGTGGGCGAGCCGTACGGCCAGGCCAGCATGAACGCGTTCGCCAGGGCGTACGCGCCGCCGTTCTTGTAGGTCAGCACCCCGCCGTCGCGCTGGGTGTCATGGTTGTCCACGAAGACCGCCGCCGAGCCGGTGGGCAGGTAGCCCCACGCCTCACCGAAGTTCTTCAGGTACGCCAGCCGCTCGCTGTTGAACATCCGGGCGAGGTCCTTGCCGTAGCGGAACTCGTGCACGTCACCGTTGCCGGTGTACTCGGTCGGCTGGACCGGTTCGCCGGCGCCGTAGATGACCTCCTGCACGAGGTACGCCGACCGGGAGAGCTTGCCCCTGATGGCGGCGATGTCGGCGGCCGGCATGTGCTTGCTGGCGTCCAGCCGGAACCCGTCCACGCCGAGCGAGAGCAGGTCGTTGAGGTACCCGGCGATCTTCGACCGGACGTAGTCCGACTCGCTCTTCAGGTCCGACAGGTTGACCAGCTCGCAGTTCTGCACCTCGTACCGGTCGTTGTAGTTGACGATGTCGTCGCCGCCGTTGCGACCGCAGTGGTGGAAGTCCTGGGTCTGGTAGATGCCCGGGTAGCCGTAGTGCGAGTACGACGAGCCGGCCCAGCCGGTGCCGCCGTTGTCCTGGCCGGACATGTGGTTGATCACCGCGTCCACGATCACCTTCACGCCGGCCGCGTGGCAGGTGTTGACCATGGACTGGAACTGGGCGCGGGTGCCCTTGCGGGACTCGATCCGGTAGCTGACCGGCTGGTAGGCCAGCCACCACTGGTTGCCCTTGACGTGCTCCTGGGGCGGGGAGACCTGGACGTAGCCGTAGCCCTTGGGGCCCAGGGTGCTCT
The DNA here is from genome assembly GCA_016802835.1 of Micromonospora sp. ATA32. Taxonomy (GTDB): domain Bacteria; phylum Actinomycetota; class Actinomycetes; order Mycobacteriales; family Micromonosporaceae; genus Micromonospora. The sequence goes on from JAEVHO010000028.1 coordinate 16,597, forward strand.
GGCACTCGGCGGCCACCGAGGGCCAGTTCCACTCGAAGAGCTGGGCGATGACCTTCTTGCTACCGGCCGGGGCCGCGGCGGCCGGGGGTGCCGCCACGGTGGTCGGTACGAGCAGGCTCGCGATCGCGCCGAGGGCGAGGATCGCCGAGCGGCATCGGCGTCGATGCATCGGGACTCCTGGGGGTGCGGGGGACGGGGTGGTGCTGCGGGGGAGGAGTTCACAGTTGCCGGGTTCTTGCAGGTGGGCCTGAAAACTTTCGGCAAGGTTACGAGCGTGTTGCAGGAACTGTCAACGGATAGAGATACGTCGTTGCGCAGGGCGCTACACGCGTAACGGGGCGGGACGGTTCGACGATCCAGCCGAGAAAATTCGCCGCCGCACTGATCCGTTGACGGCGGCGGTCCGTACTGGAGGAGGGAGCAGGGTCGGCCGGTGGTGGCGCCGCCGTTAGACGATCGAGGAGCAGATGGCCCGGGCAAAACAGAACGAGAAGGCCACGACCGTCCGCACCACCAGCAGCAGTCGAGGTGTCCGGACCCCGTCCAGGACAGCGCTGGCCCTGTTGACGCTCTCCGCGCTCGCCCTCGTCTGGGCCGGGGTGGAGCTCACCGGCGCGGGCGCGACGATGTACTCGTACGGCTTCTTCTTCACCGAGTTCTTCGCCGGGGTGGTCGCCCTGGTCTCGTTGAGCCTCACCGTGATGATGGGCCTGATCGCCACCGACCGGCTGGTGCTGAAGATCCCGCACCGCGTGCTGCTGCAGTCCGCGCACCGGGCGACCGGCGTCCTCGGCGTCGCCGGCCTGGTGTTCCACGTCATCACCAAGATCGCCATCGGGCGGGCCGCACCCACGGACGCCGTCGTGCCGTTCATCGGCGGTCGGGGGCTCTACGTCGGGCTCGGCACGGTGGCCGCGTTCCTCATGGTCAGCGTGATCTGGACCGGCATCATCCGGGTCCGCTTCGCCGGCGTCGGTCCGAAGTGGCTGTGGCGGGCGCTGCACTCGATGGCGTACGTCTCGTGGCCGTTCGCCCTGGTGCACGGCCTCAACGCCGGTCGGCCGGCAAACTCCTGGGTGGTGCTGAGCTACCTGGCCTGCGTCCTGCTGGTGGTGATGGCGATGCTGGTCCGGCTGTCGGTGAGCCTCGGCAAGCGCAGCCGGGAGCAGCACCAGACCGCCGCGATGAACAAGGCGATGGCCGGGAGGCCCGCCGAGGAGAGCCGGGGCCGCTCGGTGTTCGCCGGCCTCGGCCGCAAGCGGGCCGACGCCGAGAAGAAGCGGGAGCGCGGCGCGGCCGGCGGCTGGGCCGAGACCAGGGCCACCTCCTGGACCGCGCCGGTCGGCACCGCGCGCGATCCCGAGCGGTTCACCGTCCCGGTGGTGCCGGAGCCGGGAACGCTGCGCGAACCGGTCCGACCCAGTGTCCGGCGCCGGGAGGAGGAGCTCGAACCGGTGGCCGGTAGGCGCGCCGCCCGGTATTCGTCGCCGCCACGGCGGGTGCGCGAGGAGCCCGAGGAGCCGTGGGACAGCCCGCGTCGCTGGGAGAGCACCGACCGCTCGGCGGACCCGGTCTCGGCCGGCCCGGTCTCGGCGGGCCCCGTCTCCGGAAGCCCGATCTCGGCCGCGGCGCGCAGCGGCAGTGGCCGGCACAGCGTCGAGGACGAGGTGCCGGAGGAGGTGCCGGACTACTGGCGGCCGCCGGCCCGGTACGTCCCGGAGGAGCCGCCGGTCGACGACACCCCGACCCTGGTCGACCTCGCCTCCCGACGGGCGCGGAAGGCATCCGGCGAGAACCGGTCCAACCGTCGCCGCCGGGCCAGCGCCGAGGCGGTCGACGGGGCGTACTGGGCCGGGCTGCGGGGTGAGGCGAAGTGATGCGCACGACGGTGCCCCCGGTGGCCTGCGTCGGCGAGCCCAGGCTGACCGCCGGCTTCGCCGAGTTCGGCCGGCTCGACCTGCTCGCGCACGAGGAGGTGCACGGCCCGATCGGCCCGATGGAGCCGGCCAACCTGCTCCGACTGGCCGAGGCCATGCAGCTCAAGGGCAAGGGCGGGGCCGGTTTCCCGTTCGCCCGCAAGCTGCGCGCGGTGCTGGAATCCTGCGAGCGGCAGGACCTCGCCGCGGTGGTGGTGGTCAACGCCACCGAGGGGGAGCCGGCGAGCTGGAAGGACAAGGTGCTGCTCACCCGGGCCCCGCACCTCATCCTGGACGGCGCCGCCCTGGTCGCGTACGCGCTGGACGCCGAGGAGATCGTCATCGGCGTCGCCGACGACGACGTCGGCCGGCCGTCGCTGACCGAGGCGCTGCAGGAACGCCGGATGCCGGTGCCGACCACCATCGTCACCGTGCCGCACCGGTTCATCAGCGGCGAGGGCGGCGCGCTGGTCAACGGGATCAACGGGCTGCCGCACATCCCGCCCGGCACCAAGAAGCGCTCCAGCGACTCCGGCGTCGGCGGCCTGCCCACCATGCTCTCCAACGCCGAGACGTACGCGCAGCTCGCCGTCGCCGCCCGGCTCGGTCCCTACGAGTACGCCGCGCTCGGCACCGACGACGAGCCGGGCACCGTGCTGCTCACCGTCACCGGCGCGGCCGGCCGCCCGGCGGTGGTCGAATGCGCCGCCGGCACCCCGCTGCGGGACATCCTCGACCTCTGCGAGGTGCCCGAGGGCCCGGGCATCCTGATGGGCGGATACCACGGCAAGTGGATCACCGCGGAGGCTGCGGAGCGGGCCGAGGTGTCCCGCAAGGGCCTCGCCGCAGTCGGCGGCACCCTCGGCGCCGGCATCATCGTGCCGCTCGGCAAGGACACCTGCCCGCTCGGCGAGGCCGCCCAGGTGGTCCGCTACCTGGCCGGCGAGTCCGCCGGCCAGTGCGGCCCGTGCAAGATGGGCCTGCCCGACCTGGCCCGCGCCGTCGACCTCGCCGTCTCCGGCAGCGCACCCGTCGAGATCGTCCGGGCCGCGGCCGGCGACGTGAAGGGGCGCGGCGCGTGCAGCCACCCGGACGGCACGGCCCGGTTCGCCCTCTCCGCAGTGCAGGTCTTCGCCGAGGACCTCAAGCTGCACACCACCGGTGAGGGCTGCGGGCGGCGGGTCAAGGGCGTGATGGGACTGCCCGGCGCCCCCGACACCAACCCGCAGAAGCTCACCCTCGACTGGTCCCGCTGCGACGGGCACGGGCTCTGCGCCCACGTCGTGCCGGACTTCATCCGGCTCGACGGCAACGGTTTCCCCGCCTTCCCGCCGACCCCGGTGCCGACCTGGCTGCGGGAGGGCGCGATGAAGGCGGTCAAGGTCTGCCCCGAACTCGCGCTCCGGCTGGCCAAGGCCGAGTAGCCACGACCCGAAGAGGAGACGCGGATGAGGTTGGTCCACCGGTCGGTCCGCCGTGGCCCGGCGACCCGGTCCATCGTGACGGCCGCCGTCCTGGTCGCCGCCCTGTCCGGCACGGCGTCCTGCGCGGTCGGCGAGGCGGAGGTCCGGCCGGTCGGCGCCGGCTCGACGCTGCGCGGGCTGGCGCTCTTCATCGCGTACGCGATCGGGATGGGCCTGGTGGTCGCGGTCGCCGCGCTCGGCGTCGCGTTGGTCCACGGCTCGGTGGTGGCCCGGCTGCGTGGCGCGGGCGCGCTGGTGCCCCGGCTCAGCGGCCTGGTACTGCTGCTCGCCGGCGGCTACGTCGCCTGGTACGGCTGGTACGAGGTCCGGCTCGCCGAGGGTCGGCATGACGCCTTCGGCGACCCGGTGGTGGTCGCGGCGGCCCGGATCCAGCAACGGCTGGTCGCGGCGTTGGACGGGATCGGCCCGGCGGTGCTGGCCGTGGCCCTGGTCGCCCTGCTCCTCGTCGCCGCGCTGGTGGGACGCCGGCGGCCGGGAAACCCGACCCCCGCCGAACCCGTCACCGTCAGCGACCCGGCGTGAGCCGGTCGGTGCCCACCCGGTCGCGCAGCACCTCCGGCACCAGCACCGAACCGTCGGGCTGCTGGAACTGCTCCAGGATGGCCGGGAAGAGCCGGCTGGTGGCCAGCGCCGACCCGTTGAGGGTGTGCACGAAGCGGGTCTGCTTGCCGCCCGGCTCGCGGTAGCGGATGGCCGCCCGGCGGGCCTGGTAGTCGCCGGCCCAGGAGACCGACGACACCTCCTTGTACTTGCCGGTGCTCGGCATCCAGACCTCGATGTCCAGGGTCTTCTTCATCGAGGCGCTGGAGTCGCCGGCGGCGAGCAGGCTGCGCTGGTAGTGCAGGCCCAGCCCCTCGACCAGGCTCTCCGCGTGGGCCAGCATCTCCTCCAGCGCCGCGTCCGCCTGCTCCGGCAGGGTGAACTGGAAGATCTCCACCTTGTTGAACTGGTGACCCCGGACGGTGCCGCGCTCGTCCGAGTGCGAACCGGCCGACTCCCGGCGGTAGCACGGGGTGTACGCGAACGCCTTCAGCGGCAGCTTCCCGGTCTCCAGGATCTCGTCCTGGTACGCCCCGAGGATCGCCGTCTCCGAGGTGGGCAGCAGGAACTGGCCGCGCGGGGCCGACTCCCGGTCCAGGTGGTAGACGTCGTCGTAGAACTTGGGGAACTGGCCGGCGGCGAAGCCGGCGGTGTCCAGCAGCAGGTGCGGCGGGAGCAGGAACTCGTAGCCGGCCGCGACATGCCGGTCGATGAACCAGTTGATCAGCGCCCACTCCAGCCGGGCACCGATGCCGGTGTAGATCCAGAAGCCGGAGCCGCCGAGCTTGACGCCGCGGTCGTAGTCGACCAGCCCGAGCGAGCGGGACAGCTCGACGTGGTCGCGGACCTTCTCGATGACCGGCGGCTGACCGAAGGTCTTCACCACCCGGTTGGCTTCCTTGCCGCCGGCGACGACGTCCTCGCTGGGCAGGTTGGGCAGCTCGCTCATCCGGTCGCCCAGCCGGGCCTGCACCTCGTCCAGCTGGGACTCCAGCTCGGCGAGCTGCTTGCGCTCGGCCTCCGACGCGGAGACCTCCGGCGCGGTGCCGGCCCGCTTCGCCGCCGCGTACGCCCGGGCCTCCGCCTTGCGGCGCTGCCGCTCGGCGTCGATCTCGGTGATCAGGGCGCGTCGCTCCTGGTCCAGTCGCTGGATCTCGTCGAGGGCGTGGCCGACCTCGGCCGGATCCATTCGCTTGGCCAGCGCGGTCGCCACCGCCTCGCGATCCTTCCGGATCAACTCCATGTCGAGCATGCCTGCTTGTACGCTCCGTCCGGACAACGTTCTGGGACCCCCAGATGCTACCGTCGCGCCCCGCCCGTCTCCGGCCCGCCCGATCACTCTGCTTGTTCGTCCCGCTCAACGCCCGGTCTCCCGACGCGGAGCGACCGGCGGCTCAGCGGTCGAGGGCGGGGCTCAGAGGCGGATCGGCATGAGGATGGAGAAGGCGTCGGCGTCGTCGGGGCGGCGGACGGCCAGCGGTGCGATCGGTCCGTCCAGCTCCAGCACCAGCTGACCCCGGTCACCGGCGTCCAGCGCGTCGAGCAGGTACTCCCGGTTGACGCCGAACCGGAGCAGGTCCGCGCCAGCGGCGGAGACCTCCTCCGCGCCCAGGATGCGCAGCGCGCCGCCGTCGTCCAGGCCGAGGACGGTCACCTCGGCGCGTATCCCGTCGTGCTCCTTCACCAGCACCGGCCCGTCGCCGGCCAGCGCGGTGCGCAGCGCCGCCACGTCCACCGGGATCCGGTGCGTCGGCGCGTCGGTCACCAGCCCGCGCAGCAGCCGGCGGTAGTCGGGGAAGTCGTACGGCAGGCTGGCGGCGCTCAGGGAACGGCCGGCCACCGACACCGTGATCTCCGACCCGGAGATGGTCACGTGCGCCTCCGGGGTGATCCCGGCCCCGGTGTCCAGCAGGGCGCGCACCTCGTCGACGAAGGCGACCGGAGCCAGCACCCGCACCGGCGGGCCGTCCACCTTCCACCCGGTACGGGCCACCGCGAGCCGGTGCCGGTCGGTGGCGACCAGCCGTACGCCGTCGGGCTCGACGTCGAGGAGCACGGCGGACAGCACCGGTAGCTCCGGGTCGTCGCCCACCGCGAAGCGGACGGCGTCGACGGCGGCGGCGAGGGCGACGCGGGACAGCTCGAGGCGGGTGGTCATCAGCTTCTCCTCCGGATCGATCAGGGCACGGACCCGGGAGAGTTCACGGCGGGCGTCGGCGAGGCCGTCCTCCAGCCGGCGCAGGTGCGCGTCCAGCAGCCGGCCCACGGCGGCCGGGTCACCCCGGTGCCGCAGCGCGGCCGCGATCTCGACCAGCGGCATCCCGACCCGGCGCAGGCCGGCCACCAGCCGGGCCGGCGCCACCTGGTCGTCGGCGTACCAGCGGTAGCCGGTCACCGGGTCGACCAGCGCTGGGACCAGCACGCCGGAGCGGTCGTAGAACCGCAGGGCGCTGACCGTCAGGCCGCTGGCCCGGGCCAGCTCGCCGATGCTGCGCAGTTCGCTCTCCACGAGGGATGACCCTGTCGCCTCAACCTGGTCGAGGGTCAAGCGCGCGGCGGGGAGTCCAGCACCCGGAAGGTCATCCCGGCCTTCACCAGCCGGTCCAGCAGCGCGTCGCCCATCGCGGTCACCGGGGTCACCTGCCCGGAGGTGGGCGGCAGCTCGTCCAGGGCCAGGCAGAGCGCCGACTCGGCGAGCATCTTTGCCGTCTCGTCGTACCCGGGGTCGCCGCCGGCCACCTCGGTCAGGACCCGGCGATCGCCGCCGGCACCGAGGAAGCGCACCCGGAACCAGGACTTCGCCCGCTGCTCCGGGCTCGGCCCCTGGCCGGAGGCGAGCCGGCCGAGCAGCCAGCGCCGGGTCGGCGGCAGCTTCACCAGCCCGACCAGGCCGGCCATCCCGGCCCCGGCGACCAGGATCGTCGGCAGCCGCTTCACGGCGGCGAAGTGCCGGTAGCGGAAGTCCGGGCCGTACTCCGGACGGGCCGCCGCCGACCGGCGGACCACCTGCGGGTCGATGGTGGGCAGCGGCACCGCCCACATGCCCAGCTCCTTCGACCGGCCCAGCTTCCCGGGCACCGCCCGACCCGGCGGCCCTCCGGGCGCCGCTCGACGGCCTTGCGTTCCTTCGCCGCCCGGCTCATCTGCGCAGTGCGGGAGAAGGCGGTGAGCGCCGAGTGGTACGTGCCGGCGGAGAACTTCCCGCCGGCCCGCACGAAGCCGTCCACGGTGATCGGGACGTCCGACGGCAGCTGCTTGACGGTGAACCAGGCGCCCAGGTCGTGCGGGACGGAGTCGAAGCCGCAGGCGTGCACCAGCCGCGCCCCGGTGCGGACCGCCTCGGCGTGGTGCCGCACGTACATCAGGTCGACGAACTCCGGCTCCCCGGCAATGTCCAGATAGTCGGTGCCCGCCCGGGCGCACGCCGCGACCAGCGGCTCGCCGTAATGGATGTACGGGCCGACCGTGGTCGCCACCACCCGGGCGCTCTCCGCGACCGCGCGCAGCGACTCGTCGTCGGTCACGTCGGCGGTCAGCAGCGGCAGCTCGGCCAGCGCCGGGTCGATGTCGGTCAGCCGGTCCCGCACGGCGGCCAGCTTGCCCGGGTTGCGGCCGGCCAGCGCCCAGCGGAGCCCGTCGGGGGCGTGGCGGGCCAGGTACTCGGCGGTGAGCGCCCCGGTGAAACCGGTCGCGCCGAACAGGACGAGGTCGTACGGGCGGTCCTCACGCATCCGCCGAGTCTGCCACCCACCGCCGCGCCGACCCGGTCACGGGGTGAAGACCGTGCGGACGCAGCCGTCGGCCCGCTCCCGGAACAGGGCGTAGCCGGCCGCCGCCTGCTCCAGCGGCAACCGGTGGGTGGCCAGGTGCTCGGTCCGTACCTCGTCGGCGGCCATCCGGTCCAGCAGCTCCGGGATGTACCGCTGGCCGTGCTGCCGGGAGCCGCGGACGGTCAGGCCCTTCTGCATCACGGCGCCCATCGGAAAGGCGTCCACGAAACCGGTGAACGTGCCGAGCACCACGACCGTGCCGCCCTTGCGGCAGCTGTGCACCGCCTCGCGGACCGCCACCGGCCGCTCGGCGCCCGCGCCGCCGCGGCGCCGGCGAACCGGTCTGCGAGGGACCGGGGGCCGGTGCCGTCCCAGGCCATGCCGACCGCCTCGACGCACACGTCGGGACCCCGCCCACCGCTGCGTTCCCGCAACTCGGCGGGGACGTCCGCGAGCTGGTAGTTGAGCGTCTCGGCGCCGACGTGCTGCTCGGCCATCCGGAGCCGGTCGTCGTACCGGTCGATGACGATCACCCGGGCCGCGCCGCGCAGCAGGGCCGCCTGGGCGGTCAGCTGACCGACCGCGCCCGCGCCCCAGACCGCCACCACGTCGCCGGGGCGCACCTCGCCCAGGTCGGCGCCCATCCAGCCGGTCGGCGCCGCGTCCGAGGCGAACACCGCCCGCTCGTCGCCGACCCGGCTCCGGCACCGTGAACGCCCCGACGTCGGCGTACGGGACGCGGACGTACTCGGCGTGGCTGCCGGCGAACCCGCCCATCGCCCGGGGCTGGCCGAAGCATCCGCCGGTGGGCTGCCCCCACGCCGACTCGGTGACCGCCGGGTCGGTGCTGCCGTTGTCGCAGCAGGCGTAGAGCCCCTCCCGGCAGTACCAGCAGTGCCCGCAGGCGACCGCCGCGCAGACCACCACCCGGTCGCCGATCCGGTGCCGACGCACCTCGGGGCCGACCTCGACGACGTCGCCGAGGAACTCGTGGCCGAGCACGTCGCCGACGGCCAGGAACGGCACCCGCCCGCCGAGCAGCGGCAGGTCCCCGCCGCAGGTGACGCTGCGCCGGACCCGGACGATGGCATCGTGTCCGTTGCGCAGCTCCGGGTCCGGCACCTGCCGCACCGCCAGCTCGTCGGCACCCATCCAGCACAGCGCCCTCACCCGGGCACCGCCGGACGGTCGAGGGGCGAGCGGTCCGGGCGGAGCACCTCACCGGTCTCGGCGAGCTGCTTGGCCTCCCGCAGCGCGGATCGGATCAGCAGCCCGGGGGTCG
>JAEVHO010000029.1 GCA_016802835.1 Micromonospora sp. ATA32
GCCCAACCGCTGCGCGCATTCAAAGGCGGCGCTCGACCCGCGGGCCGGCAAATCGGCGATCCGTGCGCCGAGGTCCAGCTCCAGCGGGCTCGGTCTGAAAGCCCGCCGGGGGCACCCCGTCCGGGGCTGCCCGACTCCGTCCACCCCGGGCAAGGTCGAGCCGGGCAAGCCACTGCCCCGGATCGCCGCCGACCCGGGGCAGCCGAAGGTGGCCGAGAAGCCGTCGAAGCTGACCGGCTCCAAGGTGACCATGACCGGGCTGCGGTTCGACGGGATCGTCGAACTGCCCACCGCGAACGGCACGTTGAAGGCGCTGAAGTTCAGCATGGCCAGGGCGGTGACCGACGACTTCAAGCTGGTCGCGGACGGGCCGGCCGGCCGCAACCAGCAGTACGTGACCGACCGGCTGACCGTGCAGGGCCACGTGGCGTTCTACTCCACCCGCTTCTCCGGCCGGCTCCTCGGCATCAGGATCACGCTGACGCCGGACCTGCCGTTCCCGGACGGCATCCCGGTCACGTCGCCCATCCCGATCACGTTCACCGACCCGGTGATCGATCTGGCCTTCGTCACCAGCGACACGCTGACCGCCCGGCCAACGCTGAAGCTGGGCCTCGCCTGACTTCCGTCCCACCACCCCCTGGTAACCGGGGTCGGGCGGCGGCTTCCCGCCGGCGCCCCGACCCCCCGGTCGGCGTACTCAGAGCCGGGCGAGCGCCTTGCGCAGCGGGTCGAGCCCGAGCGAGCCGAGGTCGAGCGCCTGCCGGTGGAACTCCTTGAGGTCGAAGGCCGCGCCCTTGCGCGCCTTCGCCTCCTCGCGGGCCTGCAGCCAGATCCGCTCGCCCACCTTGTAGGAGGGGGCCTGCCCCGGCCAGCCCAGGTAGCGGTTGAGCTCGAAGCGCAGGTTCTCGTCCGGCACCCGGCAGTGCGCCCGCATGAACTCCCAGCCCAGCTCGGGCGTCCAGCGCTCGCCCGGGTGGAAGCCGAACGGGTTGTCCTTCGGGATCTCCAGCTCAAGGTGCATACCGATGTCGATGATCACCCGGGCCGCCCGGAACGCCTGCCCGTCGAGCATCCCGAGCTTGTCGCCCGGATCCTCCAGGTAGCCCAGGTCGTCCATCAGCCGCTCCGAGTAGAGCGCCCAGCCCTCGCCGTGGCCGGAGACCCAGCAGAGCAGTCGCTGCCACCGGTTGAGCAGCTCGGCCCGGACGGCGGTCTGCGCGACCTGGAGGTGGTGGCCCGGCACGCCCTCGTGGTAGACGGTGGTCACCTCGCGCCAGGTGGAGAAGTCGGTGATGCCCTGGGGCACCGCCCACCACATCCGGCCGGGTCGGGAGAAGTCCTCGCTCGGACCGGTGTAGTAGATCGCGCCGTCACTGGTCGGGGCGAGGCAGCACTCGATCCGGCGGACCTGCTCCGGGATGTCGAAGTGGGTGCCGTGCAGCTCGCCGATCGCCTTGTCGGCCAGCGCCTGCATCCAGTCCCGGAACGCCTCCTTGCCCTGGATGGTCCGGGCCGGGTCGGCGTCCAGCTTCGCCACCGCTTCGTCGATGCTCGCGCCGGGACCGGCGATCCGCGCGGCCACCGCGCGCATCTCGCCCTCCAGCCGGGCCAGCTCCGCGAAGCCCCAGGCGTACGTCTCGTCGAGGTCGACCTTGGCGCCGAGGAAGTACTGCGAGGCCAGCTCGTACCGCTCTCGGCCGGCGGCCTGCTTGTCCCGCCCGTGCGGGGCCAGCTCGTTGCGGAGGAACTGGCCGAACTCCGCCGTCGCCGCGGTGGCGGCCGCCGCACCCCGGCGCAGCTCCGCGCCGAGCGTGCCGTCGGCGCCGAGGCGCTCCACCAGCCCGTGGAAGAAGTTGTCGGCGGCGGGGTCGGTCCAGATGTCGCACTGCTTGGCGACCTCGGTCAGCTGCACCTTCGAGCTGACCTGCCCGGCTGTGGCCGCCTCGCGCAGCGTCCTCTTGTAGCCCTCGAGGGTGCCGGCGAACCGGTTGAGCCGGGCGGCGATGTTGGCCTGGGCCTCGGCGCCCTCGGTCGGCATCAGGTCGAAGACCATCCGGATCTCGTGCAGCCCGCTGGCGATCACGTTGACCTCGCTGGCCACCTCGCCGGCGTCGTACCGGGCGAGGTCGAGGCCGAGGCGCTCCTGCATGGCCTCCTTGGCCGTGCGCTCCGCCTCCGACTCCGGCTCGGTCACGTCGAGGTCGGCGAGGGTGCGCCGGGTCAGGTCGGCGCGGGCGGCGTACCCGTCCGGCGACAGGTCGTCCAGTTGGTCGTCGTAGCCGGCGATGCCGACGTAGGTCGCGCCGGTCGGGCTCAGCGGGGCCCAGTCGGCCACATAGCGGTTCGCGAGGTCATCGATTCGTCCCACCGCCCGACCCTACGTGACCGGACCGCCCGTTTGTCGACCGTGTTTGCGGTGTTCAGGGCAGCAGTTGCGCCGGGTCGAAGTCGATCGGGAACGGAGCGTCGGCCCGGAGCCGCTGACCGCTGACCGCCTGCGCGTCGGTGACGTATCCGCCGCCCTCCGCGAGCGAGAAGAGTTCGACTGCCGCGTGCCCGAGCCGTCGGACGATCTCGACCCGCATGAAGTACGGGACGCCGCCCTCCGCGCAGCGGCGCGGTTTGTCGACGAAGTCCTGCCGCGGGCTGCCGGGGGAGACGAACTCCACCGCCATGGTGCAGAGCGCGACCGGGATCCAGCGGTCCTCCTCGTCCGTCTCCGGGAGGGTGTGCAGGATCGTGACATCGGGCTGGATCCAACGCTGCGGGCCGAAGGTGAGGTTGACCTGGCCGTACACGTAGTAGCCGGCGGTTTCCGCGGCGGAGCCGAGGATTCGGATGAGCTTGGCCTCCCCGAAGCTGTTGGTGCCGACCTCGGCGGGTGTCATGACCAACCTTCCGTCGATGCACTCGTAGCGCGCAGTCGGCAGCTCCGGGAGCGGGAGGTAGCGGTCGGCGAGCTGGGTTGTCCACATCCCGTCGAGATCGACGAGCGGGTCGAACTGCATCGGCATCGCCATGGCCGCACCTCCTCGGCTGGTCAACGTTACCAATGTAAGCATCGCGCTGTGGCGGTCGACACGGCGTCCGAAAGTCGCGGGACATTGTCGTACGCCTCCGGCAGAGTGTCAGGGGTGAGAGCGGATACCACTCCTGACAAGGTCGCGCCGAAGAGCTGGCTGCCCGGCTTCCTCGCCCTCGCCGCGATCTGGGGTTCGAGCTTCCTGTTCATCAAGATCGGCGTCGAGGAGCTGCACCCGCTGCACCTCACCCTCTATCGGGTCGCCACCGGAGCAGTGACCCTGCTCGTGGTGCTCGCCCTGCTGCGCGACCGACTGCCCACCGAGCCCCGGGTCTGGGCCCACCTGACCGTGGTCGCCGCCTTCGGCGTGGCCATCCCGTTCACCCTCTTCGGGTACGGCGAGCAGCGGGTCGAGTCGATGCTGGCGGGCATCTGGAACGCCACCACCCCGCTGATCGTGCTGCCGCTGGCGGTGCTGGTCTTCCGGACCGAGCGGCTGACCGCGCGCCGGGCGATCGGGCTGGGCCTCGGCTTCGTCGGGGTGCTCGTGGTGCTTGGCGTGTGGGAGGGCATCGGCGGGGCGCACTTCACGGGTCAGCTGATGTGCTTCGGCGCGGCGGCCTGCTACGGCGTCGCCATCCCGTACCAGAAGAAGTTCGTCGCCGGCAGCTCGCACTCCGGCCTCTCGCTCTCCGCCGCCCAGCTCCTGCTCGCGGCGGTCCAGCTCGCGATCGTGGCCCCGCTGGCGGTTGGCCGCCCCCCGGTGCCGACCAGCCTCTCCGCCGAGGTGGTGGCGAGCGTGCTCGCGCTCGGCGCGCTCGGGACCGGGCTCGCCTTCGTGATCAACATGCGCAACATCCGGGTCGCCGGGGCGAGCACCGCCTCCACGGTCACCTACCTGATCCCGGTCTTCGCGGTGCTGATCGGCGCCCTGGTGCTCCACGAGCGGCTCAACTGGCACCAGCCTGTCGGCGCGCTGATCGTGCTGCTCGGGGTCGCCGTGGCGCAGGGCCTGGTCGGGCGGCGCCGGCCCCGCGAGCCGGTCAGCCCCGGCGTCCCGGCGGCGCCGCCGCCACCCCGCGGAACCGGCCCGGTCCCGCTGACCCGGACGGGCTGCTCAGCCGCGTTCCCGGGCCCAGGACACCAACTGCTCCGCCGGCCAGGTGTTGACCACCCGGTCGGCGGGCACCCCGCAGCGAGCCGCCCGTTCGCAGCCGAACCGCTGCCAGTCGAGCTGACCCGGTGCGTGCGCGTCGGTGTTGATCGCGAACTGGCAGCCGGCCTCCAGGGCCCGCCGGATCAGCCGCTTCGGCGGATCCTGCCGCTCCGGCCGCGAGTTGATCTCGACGGCCACGCCCCGCTCGGCGCAGGCGGCGAAGACCGCGTCCGCGTCGAAGTCGCTCTCGTTCCGGGTACGCGCCCGGTGTCCCCGGTCGCCGGGTCCGGTCACTCCGACCGGCCGGGACGACACCATCCGTCCGGTGCAGTGACCGAGGATGTCCAGGTGCGGGTTGGCGATCGCGGCCAGCATCCGCCGGGTCATCTTCGCCCGCTCGTCGTTCAGCCCGCTGTGCACCGAGCCGACCACGACGTCGAGGCGGGCCAGCAGCTCGTCGGACTGGTCGAGCGAGCCGTCGGCGAGGATGTCCACCTCGATCCCGGTGAGGATCCGGAACCCCTCCGGCAGCGCCTCGTTGACCTGCGCCACATGGTCGAGCTGGCGGCGCAGCCGGTCCGCGGTCAGGCCGCGCGCCACCGTGAGCCGGGGCGAGTGGTCGGTCAGCACCACGTACTCGTGGCCCAGTTCGACCGCCGCGAGCGCCATCTCCTCGATCGGCGAGCCCCCGTCCGACCAGTCGGAGTGGGTGTGGCAGTCGCCGCGCAGGGCGGTCCGCAGCGCGGTGGCCTCGGCGTCCAGGTCGCTGCCCTCGGTGGCCACCAGCCGGCGCAGGTAGACCGGCTCCTCGCCGGACAACGACTCGGCGACGCAGCGGGCGGTCACGTCCCCGACCCCGGGCAGCTCGGTCAGCGTGCCGGCCTTCGCCCGCTCGGCCACCTCGGCGGCCGGCAGCGCCGCGAGGGCCTTCGCCGCCGACCGGAACGCGCGTACCCGGTAGGTCGCCTCGTTCGTTCGTTCCAGCAGGAAGGCGATCCGGCGCAGGTCGGCGAGGGGGTCCCGGGCGCTCATACCCACCGAACCTACGCCCCGCGCGCCGGTCGTGGGGACGACCGGCGGCGCGGAGGGCCGAAGGGATCAGGAGTACGGCAGCGTGACGACGGACTTGTCGCCGATGCCGACGGTGGTCGGGTTGGCGCCGATGGCGGACCAGACCTCCACCTTCACGGTGCCGTTGGCCAGCGAGCCCAACGTGCCGCTGGACGAGAGCAGCCCGGAGGTCTGCGTGTAGTGCTCGTAGCCGGGGACCGGGTCGGTGGCGAAGTAGCGGTACGTCTCCACCCGGTCCCAGCTGCCGTTCCCGGTCACGTCGTAGGAGACCCGGGCCTGCACCCCGTTGCCGACCGCCGTGCCGCGTCCAGGAACAGGTCGAACGCCGTCTGGCCGCCGGAGTAGGCGAGGTTGAGCCCGGTCGCGGTGAAGACCACCGGGTTGGTCGGCGTACCGTCGTGGTTTCCGTTGGCGGCCGTGACCGTCGTCGTGGCCGCGGCACCGGCGACGCCCCAGTCCGCCGCCCGGCAGCAGGTACCGGGTGGGCGAGCCCGCCGGCGGCGTCGGCGTCGGGCTGGGCGTCGGTGGGCGTGGGGGTGGGGTCGGGCTGGGCGTCCCCGTCGGTGTGGGCGTCGGGCTCGGGTCGGTGCCGCCGCTCGCGTTGCCGCCGCTCCAGGTGTACGCCCCGGTGGTGGCCGTCCGTCCGGCCGCCACGGTCAACCTGACGCCGTCGGAGAACGTCACCGTCAGCGGCGTGGCGGTCAGGTTCGCCGCCACGTACGTCCGCGCGCCGTTGCGCGAGAAGACCGCCGCCAACGGATGGTTCGCGGTGACCGTGGTGTCCACCGTGCCCAGCGCGGCGAGGTTGCGGATCCAGTGGAAGGTGTGCGCCCGGCTCTCCCCCTCCTCCGGGGTGTAACCCGGATTGGCCCGCAGGTTGGCCAGCGCGGTGTCGGCGTCCCCGAGCGCCTGGAACTGCCAGAGGATGTCCTGCCAGACCGTCGGCTGCCCGTTGTTGTTGCGGACCAGCTCCGTGTAGTTGGTCCGCACGTACGCCGGGTCGTAGCCGAGGTAGAGGTGGCCACCGGTGACCGGCAGCAGGTTGATGCCCTGGATCATCTCCGGCTCAGCGCTGAACCAGGTGGAGTACGCGCCGCCGTCGCCCCAGACCATGCCCACCGTCGAGTGTCCGAAGCCGGTCGGGAAGTTCTGGTCGCTCACGTCGAACCAGTACTCCTGGATCGCCGCCGCCTGGGTGGTGTAGAGGAAGATGCCGGCGTCGCGGACCGCCGCGTCACCGGTGGCCTGGCCCCACTGGATCACCGCGTTGGCGAAGTTCATCCCCTCCGACGAGGACTCCTGGTTGTTGCCGGCGCCGAACGAGCCGTGCCCGGACGCCCAGTCGTGACCGGCGTAGATGTCGAAGTCGCGCAGGTACGGGAAGCGGCTGTCGCTGCGGTCATAGTTGTCGGCGTCCCGGATGAGCAGGTCCACCATGCCGCGGTACTGGCTGGTCGAGGCCCAGGTCGGGTCGAACTTGGCCAGCGTCGCGGCGGCGGCGATGAAGTACCCGTAGTGGAAGTGGTGGTCGTTGAGCTCCTGGTCGGACCCGTACGAGGCCGGGTAGCCGATCAGCGTGCCCCAGTTCTGGTCGTGGTAGAACAGCCGCCCGGTCTCCCCGGCCGAGGCGGTGAGCCAGTCGGTGAGGCTGCCCCGGATGGCGGTCAACGCGCTGTCCCGGGTGGTGGTGTCACCGACCACGTCGGCGATCTCGGCGAGCCGGGCGGCCCGGCCGAGGCCCTTGCCGGTCCAGTAGGTGTCGCCGCCCCGCAGGTCCATCGGGTTGGCCCGGGCCGCGGCCAGCTGGTTCTTGAGGGTGGTCAGGTCCGCGCCGGCGCCGTCACCGACGGCCGGCAGTTCCGGCAGCACGCCGTGGAACACCATCGAGGTGCGGAACTGGCCGATCCCGGTGAGCACCTTCATTCGGCCGCGTGCCGAGGGGTAACCCTGGGCGATCGGGGTGGAGCCGGTCAGCGCCTTCCACTGGTGCGGGTAGAGGCTCACCACCGTCTGGGTGGCGGTGCCCTCCCGGGGCGTGGTGGTGAACGCGTACGTGGTGGTCACCCTGCTGGTCGCCGGGTCGTAGGCGTACGAGACCCGGGTGCCGGTGACGTGGGCGTGGGCGTACCGGCCGAAGGTGGTGGCGAGGTCGGTGCGCTCCTGGGCGGTGCTCTGCGGGGTGGTCGGCAGCAGGGCGACCGAGAAGTAGCCCTTGCCGGCCAGCGTCGAGGAGATGCGGCCACCGCTGACCGTCCAGCTGGCGCCGGTGGGGGCGTAGCCGACGTAGTCGTGGCCGTTGACGGTGAAGCCGACGGTGGCGCCGGTGTTCGACCAGACCGTCGGGGTGCCGGTCGCGTTGATCACGGCGTCGCCGCCGGTGGTCCGGAAGTACGCGAAGGGCAGTCCGTGCCCGACGGTGGCCCGCATGGTCCGGGCGCCGTCGCTCCAGTACGGGGTGACCGTCCAGTCGGTCCAGTCGGCGACCTTGACCACCGGCGCGCCCAGCCCGGCCACGCCGACCTTGATGTCCTGGACGTACGGGTAGTGGAACTCGCCCACCCCGGTCGCGGTGCCGCTGATGGCCGGCGTGGAGTTGCCGGAGAAGCCGAGTCCGTCGGTGAACGTGTCGTACGACAGCGGGTGGGCGTGCAGCGGCTCGCTGAAGGCGCAGTCGGTGCGCTTCCAGAGCAGCGAGGACCACCAGTCGTTGGTGGGCACGGCCCCGGCCGGCGCGTCGGCGGTGACGAACTGCCGGGGGTTGGTGGAGATCTGCCCGCAGCCGGAGGGGAGCGGGCCGACCGGGGTGGTGGTGTAGCTGCCGGCGCCGACGGTGGCGGCCTGCGCGGGTGCGTTGGCGGCGACGGTCAGGCCGCCGAGGACGAGGGCCAGGGCGGTGGTGGCGGCGAGAGCCCAGGGGCGGCGGTGTGGGGCAGGAGGTTTCATGGTGCCTCCATCGCGCGCCGGCCGTGCCGGCCGTTGGCGCGCTTCGTCGGTATTGTGAAGTAAGTTGCCTGAGAGAGCGCTCTCTCAGCGGGACCGTAATCGAGAGGCAAGACTTCCGTCAATGTGTCCGACCGGTTAAGCCGTGATGTCGTGATTGGAACGTCGGGTCAGCCGACGCTGGCGCCGTTGGTCGACGCCGGCGCCTTCGGGCAGCCGTGGACACGCTGCCAGGCGGCCACCTCGGCGGCCGGCTCCCGGTTGCCCCGTTTCCGCCACGAGTCGAGGTAGCGCGCCGGCCAGACCACGCCGCGCCGGATCCACCAGTCGCCAGTGCCCCGGCACTTCGGAGAGAGGCCGAAGTGCAGGTGGCAGACGTTGTTCGCGTTGCCGGTCCGGCCCAGCCGGCCGAGCTGCTGACCCGCTCGCACGCGTACCCCGGCGTCGATCCCGTCGGCGATCGCGCTCAGGTGCGAGCCGTAGTACCGCACCCCGTCGTCACCGAGCAGCGAGACGGACAGGCCACCGTTGTAGGGCCCCAACGGTCCCCGCTTGTCGAACCGGTCCACCCGGCTGACCTCCAGGATCTGGCCGTCGGTGACCGCCACGACCGGCTCACCGCAGTCGGCGAAGATGTCCGTGCCCGGGTACACCGAGTGGGTCGGGTGGTAGGCGACGTTGTCCGCGCGTACCGGGAAGACGTGCCGCAGGCCGGTGCGGGCCGGCGCCGGCGTCGGCCGGGCGGAGGTCGGGGCCGGCGCGACCTTCGGCACCGCCGGCTGCTCCGCCGTGGCGACCGCGCTCGGACGACCCACCCGCTGGTCGGCGTCGCCGAGGGCGGGTGCCCGCGCAGCCGGCGACGAGCGCCGGCGCGAGCAGCAGCAGGACCGGGTACGCCGAACGCGCGCGACGGCGTCCGATGGGTCGCGAGGACATCGGGTCATCCTGGCAGACCGACTACGGTGGTGAGGGGACGCCATGGTGCATTCGCGGCCTGGCGCGCCCCCTGCTGACACTTACGGTCCGTGAACGGAGCGACGGCGATGAACCGGCAGCCCGCCTTCCCGGCCGAGCCGGACGCCGGCGCCGGCCAGATGTCGCGTACCCCCCTCGGGGCTCTTTCCCTCGGGGCGGCCGACCCGGCCCACCTGGCGCGAGCCGCACCCGGTCAGCGGGGGCGGTGTGGCCGCTGGCGCGCCGCGGCGGCGGCCGTCGGCTGCTGCTGTTCGGTCTGCTCGGCCGGGGTGTGCCCGGGTACGCCTGGTGGACCCTCCTCGCCGGAGGTCTGGCCTGGCTGGCCGCCCTGGCGCTCGTCCGGGCCGGCGACCGGGGCGTGGCCACCGGCATCGCGATCGTCACCGCCGGCGGCTGGAGCATCGCCGCCGCGATCGTCGCGGTCCGCTGGGCCACCAGCGGCGACTGGCCGCTCTGGTGAGGTCGATCACGAGGAGTGATCGGCTAGCTGCGCAAGCAATCTTGACGTACCCGCTGTGACTGGGCACGCTCGGTGGTATGGCCTGGACCACCCCGCGGCCCGACCCCGAGCGGAGCCGCCGCCGCCTGCAACTCCTCGCCGAGTTGGCCGGTGCGCGAGCGGTACGCCAGCGGGAACGGCCGCAACGCGCCCGCAGGGAGCAGCTGCGGCAGCTGATCGCCACCCGCCGTCGCATCGCCGGCTGACCGGGCCGTCCAGACTTTCCCAGGATTGGCCGGCCCTTCGGGGCGTTGACCGGTCGCCTGCCGACCCGACCGGTTAACGTGCATCGCGAGACGAGTCGGCGAGCTGCCGAGGCCAATTGGGGGGACCGTGCCGTACTTCGCTGCTGCCGCGGTGCGCGACGAGAGCGGCTGGACCGCCGCCGAGGTGAATCTGCGCGGCGCCGCCGACATCGACGATGTCGCCGACCGCCTACGGGACGTCGAACCGGACGCGGACCTCTCGCTGCTCTTCGTCGAGGCCGACGACGCGTACCTGGTGATCCTGCGCCTCGACGAGGGCGAGGACCTGCGGATCTTCGGCTCGGACTCGGCGTACGCCGAGGAGTCCCGGTTGGGGGCGCTGCTGGTGGGCGACCTCAAGACCTCGGTGACCGGCCTGGACGAGGTCGACGAGCCGCGCCCGGCCGCCACGCCCGGCGACGAGGAGAGCGAGCAGCCGGCGGTCGACCCCGAGGCCGACCCGGTCGGTGACGCGGACATCCTCGCCGACCTGGGCATCTCCACGCAGAAGCTGCTCGCCCTCTGCGCCCTCGAGGGGATGATGCCGGCCGACGTCACCGCCGAGGTGTGCCAGGTGCTCGGCTGCGCCGACGAGGTCGAGGAGCTGCGTGAGGTCTGAGCCGTCGGGACACGTGCCGGCGGGCGGCGCGGAGCCGACCGACGCCACCGACCCCTCCCTGGAGACGGTCCGACCGGGTCAGCCGACCCCGGGGGCCGTGGGCCGGGTCGGGCCGGGAGCGCATGAGGGCCTGGCCGACCCGGACGGGGCCGGCCGCCGGCAGCGGCACGAGCTGTGGATGCGCCGCGCGCTGGAGATCGCCGTCACCGGCCCGGACACCGGCGGCGCCGCAGGCCCCGGTCCGGCCGGCACTGTTGCGGGGTCGGCGGAGCCCGTGGGGGTGGCCGTCGAGGACATTCCGGTCGGTGCCGTCGTTTACGGACCGGACGGGACCGAGCTGGCCGTCGGGCGCAACGAGCGGGAGCTGACCGGCGACCCGACCGCGCACGCCGAGGTGCTGGCCCTGCGCCGGGCCGCCGAGCGGATCGGCCGGTGGCGACTCGACGGCTGCACCCTGGTGGTGACCCTGGAACCGTGCACGATGTGCGCCGGCGCGCTGGTGCTCTCCCGGGTGTCCACCGTGATCTTCGGCGCCTGGGAGCCCAAGACCGGCGCGGTCGGCTCGCTCTGGGACGTGCTCCGCGACCGCCGGCTCAACCACCGCCCCGAGGTCTACGCCGGAGTGCTGGAAACGGAGAGCGCGGCCCTCCTCCGCGCCTTCTTCCGCTGACTCCCGGCCCTGCTCGGGACCAGCGAGCGGCGGGCCATGTGACGAATGAGCGTGATGACTCTGAGGTATCAAGATGCCTCAGAGTCATCACGCTCACGCGTGCTGCTGCCCCCCGGGGAGGGGCTGGCAGGGGACGGACGTCAGGCGATGATGGTGTCGAGGGCGATCTCGACCATCTGGCCGAAGGTCTGCTCGCGCTCCTCGGAGGTGGTCTTCTCGCCGGTCTTGATGTGGTCGCTGACCGTCAGCACGGTCAGGGCGCGGGCCTTGAACCGGGCGGCGATCGTGTAGAGCGCCGCGGACTCCATCTCCACCGCCAGCACGCCATAGTCGGCGAGCCTGTCGTAAAGGTCCGGCCGGTCGGTGTAGAAGGCGTCCGCCGCCAGGATCGGACCGACGTGCATGGTGATGCTGCGCCGCTCGGCCACCTCGACCGAGGTACGCAGCAGCCGGAAGTCGGCGACCGGGGCGTAGTCGATCAGCCCGTCGAAGCGCATCCGGTTCATGTTCGAGTCGGTCGACGACCCGATCGCGGCGATCACGTCCCGCAGTTGCAGGTCCTCGCTGAGGGCGCCGCAGGAGCCGACCCGAATCAGCGTCTTCACGCCGTACTCGTTGATCAGCTCGTGGGCGTAGATGGAGGCGGACGGCATGCCCATGCCGGAGCCCTGGACGGAGACGTCCACGCCGTTCCAGCGGCCGGTGAAGCCCAGCATGCCCCGGACCGTCGAGTAGCACCTGGCGTCCTCGAGGTAGGTCTCCGCGATCCACTTGGCCCGCAGCGGGTCGCCCGGCATCAGGACCCGCTCGGCGATCTCTCCCGGCTTCGCGCCGATGTGCGTACTCATGGCAAAGATCCTGCCAGGCCGGCCCGGGGGATACCGATTCGGCGTCCCAACCCGGCGTCGGGTACCCTCGTCGGCGGTGGCGTGTCCGAGTGGCCTAAGGAGCACGCCTCGAAAGCGTGTGAGGGTTAACGCCCTCCGCGGGTTCAAATCCCGCCGCCACCGCTCGTGAACAGCGAGAACGCCCGGTCGATCCGCGAGGATCGGCCGGGCGTTTCGCGTTCGGTCTCAGTTGTGGTCTCAGTCGCTGCCAGTCGCGACGTGCTCGGCTGGGGCTGGTGAAGGCTTGATCACTCCTCGCGTTTGACCTCGGCGGGCTGATCAAGCTGCTGCTGCCGCTTGTTCTGCTCGTCACGAAGCCTTTCGACGGTGTCAGCGAAGAGCGCGTATGCCTTTGCCTCATCTAGCCCCGCGTACTTGCCCACGCGAAGCTCGACTGCCTCGTACTCCCGCTCGATCGCGTCGGCGGTCTGCTGTGAGTTGAAGCTACGTTCGTGATATTTGAAGTACCCGGTAAACCCTGCTGATAGTCCGACAGCGGCGCTGGCTCCTACGGTTAGCCACCTTGCTTGACTGAATGCGACTGAAGCTGTGGCGATCGCGGAGGTGGCTACCGAACCGTCGGTGGGGTGGTGGGCGACGTGCAGCAGCCCGGCCAACCGCAGCCCGCAGAACAGAGCCAGAGCTCACTGCTCGGGCGGCCGCGACGATAGACGGCTCGTTCGATACCAGATCTAGTAAACGGCTAGGCCAATTCCTGCAAGCTGTATGGGTCGGATCTGGGGGACTTGCAGTTCGCCCCGCCCCGTCGCCCGGCACCCGGTCTCAGCAGGGTCCGTAGCCCTCGTCGAAGAGGCGCTGCGCCCACTCGGCGTACCCGGCGATGGTTTTCCGGACGGTCTTCCCGTCGTGCAGGAACAGGTAGGCGCGGTCGCCGCGGCGGGCGAGCAGCCCGTCGAGCCGGTACGTCCCCTGTGGAGCATGCAGCCGGGTCACTGACGAATAGCTCGACCAGATCTCGCTGATCGGCGTGCCCACCGTGACGCCCTCCGGCGTCCGCGTTGGATCGTCCACCCAGAGCAGCACCAACCGGTCATCGACGAAGATCGGGCTGACGGCCTCGTGTTCGGCCAGCACCGGGCCGCAGGCGTCGACGTCGGAGCGGAGCACGCCCCGACGGGTCAGCTCCTGCTCGGTGTCGCCGAACTCGACGTTGCGCAGCCCGTTGAGGTCGACGACCTCGGCCTTCCCGGCCGGTTGGTCGGGCAGCACCGACCCATGTGGATGCACGCCGCTGCCGGCGATCGAGGCAGCCGTCAGCAGCGTGGCGATGAAGACGAATTGTCGCAATTTCATGGAATCCCCCAGTCCCCAACGGGACGGGGTCCATTGGGTTGCTGCTCAGCCCCGGATTGCTCGGATTCCCACCGTTCTGCCAACTCGTCCCAGTAGTCGGCGGTCAGTCCGCGACGCCCGTGCGCCAGCCAACCGTCCGTCTCCCGTTCCAGGTGCAACCCGAGTTCGGCGAACGGGTCGATCCACGGGCCGGGCTCCACGCCGAGCCGGGCCAGCGCGCCGTTGATCGGCCACTCCTGCCGCGGGCTGTCGAGGGCCTCGTCGAACTGCGGCCCCCAGCTGACCTCGCCGCCCAGCCACACCATCGCCGCCTGGTGGCCGAGACCCCCGAGGAACTCCGCCTCCAGGTAGGCCACCGGGCCCCGCCGCGACCAGCGGGACAGCAGCTCGTCGAGGGCCGGCGAGAGCATCAGGTGGAACGGCCGCTCCGGCCCCAGCTCCTCGACGGTGAAGTCGGGCAGCGATCCGGTCAGCTCCTGCACCAGTTGCGGCGTCACCGGGAGCAGCGCGAAGTCCTGACGCAGCGCGGCGAGGACCGCATGGTCGAGGCCGTCGGTCTGCTCGCGGAGCAGGTCGGCGTCCGCGACGATCGCGCTGAGCTGGTAACTCATCCGATCCCTCCGGCATCCACAGGCTGTGGATGGAACATGTGTACGACCGCCGTCCGGTCGGCGCGCGGTGAGGGGCACGAGGACGACGACGGCAACGGCAAGTGTGGCGCCGATAGCCCACCACCAAAAGAAGCCCGAAAAAACCGAGGCGATCAGGAGCCCCATGCCGAGGCCGGCCAGCAGGCCAAGTGCGAACAAGGCCCGTGGGGGCAGGGCGAGGTACGGCAGGCGCCGGACCACGAGCACTTCCAGCCAGGTCGCCCACGGCCAGCAGCGCGGCGCCGACCCCGTCTCCGGCTTCGGACGGCTGCGGCACTCTGCCGGGCCGGATCATTCGCTAGGCGGTGAATTCGACGCCGGCGAGGGAAACGGCGCGGTACGCGGCGAGGCGTTCAGCTTGTTCGACGACGTTGTTGCGCGTGGTGGCGGACAGCTTCTGCCACGGGTGAACGGCGACCTTCAACGTCTTGCCGGACTTGCGGGGACGCCACGTGCCGACCAGTTCACCGTCGGCCAGGACGGCGCCGGGGCGACCCAGCACCGGCCACAACTCCTTCGCGTGGGCCGTGTCCGGCACCAAGGTTGCTCGGTCTTTGGCCTGGAGGAAAAGGTCGAACGGGCCGAGCAGGCGGATAGCCGTGGCGTCGGCCGATTCCAGCGCCGGTTCGTCGGCGGCCAGGAGCGAGCGTGCCTCGCCGCCGACCATCACCTCAATCACATCTTCGGGCCAGCGTGCCTTCACATCCTTGACGGGGGCATCGAGATAGCCGGCCACGTGTTTGGGGGTGGCCGGGCCGAGCAGACGAAGGTACGCACGGATGAGGTCGAATCTGTCGCCCGAGGCGACGGCCTTCTTGAACTCCGCGGTGCGATGCAGGACCGGTGGCGACGTGTCGAGTTGCAGCTCCAGCCCGGCCCGCACGGCGGCCAACCGGAACGGCATCTCGTAGAGGTGAGTAGCGTCGCATGGTCGGCAGAACCGCAGATACGGCTCGGGCATCACCTCGGCCAATCGCCCGGAGACCTCCCCCTTGATCATCGGCTTGGTAACGATGGCTCGCATCTGAGCGGCTACCTCATCGAGGGCAGCCAGGTTACCGATGCCAGCCGCCTTCAACGGCTTGGCGGCATCGTAGATGCGCTTGCCCGCGTCAGCGTCGGAGAATGGCTCGACCGCGGCAGCCACCTTCCCCACGTCAGCGCGGCGGTAAAGGTGGGGAGCACCTCGCACAGTCCACAGCAGGATCAGATCCTCCACGGACAACGCCACCACATCTACCCCGCGTATGGCCAGCGCCCACCTGCCGCCGTCCGGGCCGGTCTCCTGCACCCCGATATCGAGTACTGCGGTTTTTCCGAGTGTGCCCTCGGCCCGGTCGAGCTGCTGCGCCTGAACGCGGAAGTTCATCACCTGGCGCGCATCAATCATCCCTATACCCTAAGCAGCGACCCCGACAGACGCGCCGCGGCAGCCGGGCGTGGCAGCCAGGGGACCGAATCCCGGCTCTTCGACCGACGGCATCCGCTCGTCGGCACTATCGCGCGGTCTCCTGGACCACCAACGGTGGCACTACGCAACGCCCGGTCGGCGGCAGATGCGGGTGCAGCCGCAGGTTGCGCTGCCGGCGGTGGCGGCCGGCCGCTTCGTGACCCCCTTCAAGCGGGATCGGATGACGTGGATCAAGCCGTCCTTCCTATGGATGATGTACCGCTGCGGCTGGGCCAGCAAGCCGGGGCAGGAGCGCGTGTTGTCCCTCGACATCACGCGGGAGGGCGTCGAGTGGGCGCTGGCGCGAGCCTGCCTGAGTCACTACGACCGAGACGTGCACGGCGACAAGACGACGTGGTCGCGGCAACTGAAAACCAGCCCGGTACGAGTGCAGTGGGATCCGGAACGGACATCACCCCCACCGTTCACCGCGTCCAGGAACTTCTACGCGTCAATGACGAACAAGCGGCAGCAGCTCACCTTCCTGTCGAACATCTATACCCACTGCCGCCTCAGATCGGCGTCCGCCTCGACGCCAGCCAGGACGTCACCGCCGAAGAGGCACCCGGACAGCGTCACGGACAGTGACGAACGCCCGGCAGGCGCGGCGCCTGTTCCGGGCCAACTCGTGTGCGAACATCATCAGCACCACCAGCACCAGGCGGCCCGCCAGGCGTGGTCAGCGCACCAGCCCCAGGGGCCGTTACCTCGACAACTTTCTGCGCCGCGTCAGCAGTTGGAGGCCTGCCAATCGCCCGTGCCAAAATCAGCCAGATGCAGATCGGGATGCTTGGACCCTTCGAGGTTCGCATGGACGACGGCGTCTTCGCCGACGTGCCTGGCGCCCGGCTGCGCGGGCTGTTGATCGCCCTCGCGCTCAAACCAGGTCACGTAGTCCCCAAGGCGACGCTCGTAGACTGGATCTGGGGTGAACACCCGCCCTCCGACGCGGCGAACGCCTTGCAGCGCTTGGTTTCCCGACTGCGGAAGGCGCTGCCGGAAGGGTTGGTCGAAGGGCAGACGGACGGCTACCGGTTGACGGTGGAACCCGACGCTGTCGACGCCGTGCGGTTCGAACGCCTCGTCGGCCAGGCCCGCGATGACGAGGATCCTCAGCGGGTACGGCGGCTCCGCGAGGCCCTCGCATTGTGGCGCGGTGCGGCCATGCAGGACGTCGGTCTGCCCGATAGCGCGGCGCTTGACGCAGCGGTCACCCGGCTCGAGAGGCTACGCCTGACAGCCATCGAGGATCGGTTCGATGCGGAGATCAGCCTCGGCCACGGTGCGGAACTGGTCCCGGAACTGACCGATCTGGTGGCCGCGTACCCGGTGCGAGAACGGCTTGTCGTTGCGCTGATGCGTGCCCTCGCCGCGACCGGTCGCGACACCGAGGCGCTGCTCGTGTACCAGAGCACGAGCGAAGCCCTGGCCGACGCGCTGGGCGTCGACCCCTCACCGGAGCTGTCCGCCTTGCACGTCGCGCTGCTGCGGGGCGAGTTGGGACGGCGGGAGGAGAAGCGAAAGACCAACCTGCGCGCCGAGCTGAGCAGCTTCATCGGCAAGGACGAAGCTGTCGCCGCGGTCGGCGCACTCGTCGCCGAACACCGGCTCACCACCCTGATCGGGCCGGGCGGCTCGGGGAAGACCAGGCTGGCCACGGAAACCGCGCGCAGGCTGCTCGACGACCTGCCGGACGGGGCGTGGCTGGTGGAGCTCGCAGCCATCGGCGCCGACGGTGACGTGGTGCAGGCGACGCTCGCCGGGCTCGGCCTCCGGGACGCTCTGCTCGGCGAGGCACCGAACATGGAGCTGATCGACCGGCTCATCGCCGCGATCCGCGAGCGGGAGGCGCTGCTGATCCTGGACAACTGCGAGCACGTGATCGAGTCGGCGGCGGCGTTCGCCCATCGACTGCTCGGGGAGTGCCGGCGGCTGCGGATCCTGGCGACGAGCAGGGAACCGCTCGGCATCACCGGTGAGGCGCTGTGGCCGGTCGCGCCGCTGGCCTTGCCGGACGGGGACGCCGGCCCTGGCGAGATCGAGTCCTCTCCCGCCGTCCGGTTGCTGCGGGACCGGGCGAGCGCGGTGCGCAGGGATCTCGCGGTTGACGCCCACACGTTGTCGACGATGGCGCGCGTCTGCCGGGTGCTGGACGGGATGCCGCTGGCGATCGAACTGGCCGCGGCCAGGTTGCGTACCATGTCCATCGATCAGCTCGCCAAGCGGCTCGACGACCGGTTCCGCCTGCTGACCGGCGGTAGCCGTACCGCGTTGCCCCGGCACAGAACGCTGCGCGGGGTGGTCGACTGGAGCTGGGACCTGCTGACCGACGCCGAACGGACGGTCCTGCGCAGGCTCTCGGTGTTCTCGGGCGGGGCGAGCCTGGAAGCGGCCGAGCGGGTCTGCGCCGGCGACGCGGTCGAGCAGGAGGAGGTGCTCGAGTTGCTCACCGCGCTGGCCGAGAAGTCGCTGCTGGTCGCCGAGGGCGACGGCGCACCGCGCTACCGGATGCTCGGCACGATCAAAGAGTACGCCGCGCACCGGCTCGCCGAGGCGGGGGAATCGGACCTGGCGCGCCACGCGCATCTCGCCTACTTCACCGAACTCACCGAGACCGCGGAGCCGCAGCTTCGCCGCGCCGAGCAGTTGAAATGGCTCGCCACACTCGAGGTCGAGCACGACAACATCGGTTCCGCGATGCGCGGTGCGCTCGCGGCCGGCGAGGCGCATGCGGCGATGCGGCTGGCCGCGGGCGCCGGCTGGTACTGGTGGCTCGGCGGCCACAGGACCGAAGGCATGGAGCTGATCACCGCGGCCACCGAAACGCCCGGCGAGGTGACCGATGAGATCCGGGCCACGGTGTACGCGCTCGTCGTGCTGTTCGTGAACTCCGGGCCGGGCGACGAACACCATGCGGCGGAGTGGATCCACAAGGCGTACCGGTTCAGCCAGCGCAGTCAAGGCAGCCACCCGGGGATGGCGCTCGTCGTCCCGCTGGAACGCATGTTGCAGGCGCCGGACGCGTTCTTGCCCGCGTGGGAACCATTGCTGGACGACGAGGACCCCTGGGTACGCGCACTGGCCCGGCTGCACCTCGGCAAGATGCGGATCATGCTCGGCCAGGACGGGCGGGATGTGGACGCGTATCTCGAGTTGGCGCTCGCCGAGTTTCGGGCCCTCGGCGAACGGTTCGGGATCTCGTTCGCCCTGACCGAGCTGGCGGAGCTGATCGCCGTGCGCGGTGAGTTCGCCGGTGCGTGCGAGCACTACGAACAGGCGATCGCGGTCGTCACCGAAGTCGGTACCATCGAGGACGTCATCCGGATGCGGTCGCGACAGGCTCAGCTGTACTGGTTGCTGGGCGATGAGGACTCCAGCGCGGCCGCCATAGCCGAGGCGCAGCGATGCGCGGAACGGGTCACGTGGCCGGGTGCGCTGGCCGTGCTGGCCCTCTCGCAGGCGGAACTCGCTCGTTGGCGCGGCGACGCCGAGGAGGTGGTCCGGCAACTCGGTGTCGCGACGACCTTGCTGGGCGACGAAGCGGAGCAGGCGCACATCCGCGCGGTGACACACGACCTGCTGGGCTACCTCGCCGACGATCTCGGCGAGGCCCGAAGGCACCGCGCCTCGGCCTGCCAGGCGGCGGCCGAGGCGGGGCACGCACCCTCGATCGCGCAGGTGCTCGTCGGAGTCGCGGACCTGGCCCTACGCCGCTACCAGTACGAGCAGGCCGCGCGGCTGCTCGCGGCGAGCACCGGCGTGCGCGGACTGCCGGATCGTTCCCACCCGGATGTGGCCCGGATCGAGCAGACAGTGCGGCGCCGCCTCGGCGAAGCGAAGTTCGCAGAGGCGGCGCTGGAAGGCACCCAGACGAGCTGGAGTCAGTTGGTCGCGGTCACGCTCGCTTCTTGAACGTGGAACGCGCCCACAGGTACCCGACGAGAGCGATGCCGACGCACCAGGCGAGGGCGGGGATCACGTCGCCGGTGGACGGTGCGCCGTTGAGGAACCCGCGCAGGGTTTCGATGATCGGCGTGAAGGGCTGATACTCCGCGAACTCCCGGAGTCCTGGCCCCATCTTGTCCGCCGGCACGATCGCGCTGCTGAAGAACGGCAGCATGACCAGCGGCACGGAGGCCAGACCCGCCGTTTCCGGAGACTTCGCCGACAATCCCACGGCGACCGTGAGCCAGCCGGCCGCGAAACCGAGCAGCACGATCATGCCGATCGCGCCGAGCCAGTCGAGGAAACTCGCCGACGGGTTGAATCCAAGCAGGAAGGCCACCCCGATGAGGGCCGCAATGGCGACCATGTTGGTCAGCACACTGGCGATGACGTGACCGGTCAACACCGCACCACGGGAGACGTGCATGACCTTGAACCGGTTGATGATGCCCTTCGTCATGTCGGAGTTCACCGCCGTCGCGGTGGACCCCAGCCCGTAACAGACGGCCAACAGCATCAGTCCCGGCGTCGCGTAGTCGATGTAGTCGACACCGACGTTGAAAGCGTCTCCGAACATGTACACGAACATCAACATGATCACGACCGGCATCAAGACCGCGTTGAACACCGAGGTCGGATTCCGGGCGATGTGTTTGAAGTTGCGACGCAACATGACCGTCGAATGGGACTTGGTGCTCATTTCGCGGCCACCTCCGTGGTGCGGCCCGTCAGGGCGAGGAAAACGTCATCGAGGTCCGGTGTCTGCACGGAAAAACCTTCGGCACCGATCGCGTACTCATCGAGCCTGTCCAGCAGAGCCCGCAGCGATTTCGTCCCGCCATCGCTGGGAACCCGCAAGGCCAGTGCCTCGTCGTCCCGCCTGGAGTCGCTGAGGACCCGCGCAGCCGCGTCGAGTTCGGCGACGGTGGTGAACCGGAGCCGGACGTGAGTCCCGGGGATCTGGCGCTTGAGGTCGTCGGGAGTGCCCTGGGCGACCAGGCGGCCCTGATCGAGTACCGCGATCCGGTCGGCGAGCTGATCGGCTTCCTCAAGGTACTGGGTGGTGAGGAAAATGGTCACACCATCGGCCACCAGGTCACGGATGATCGACCACATCGTGCGACGGCTGCGCGGATCCAGTCCCGTCGTCGGCTCGTCGAGGAAGATGATCCTCGGATTGCCGACGAGCGTCATCGCCAGATCCAGCTTCCGGCGCATACCCCCGGAATAGGTCGACACCGGCTTCTGCGCCGACTCGACCAGGTCGAACCGCTCCAACAGCTCCGTGACGACCCGTGTGCCGCCTTTGGCGGGCATCCGGCTCAGATCCACCATCAGCTGCAGGTTCTCCCGCCCTGTCAGCAGCTCGTCCACCGCCGCGAACTGACCGGTGACCCCGATCGCCGCGCGCACCGCCTTGGCCTGGGTCGCAACATCATGTCCGGCGACGCGTACCGTCCCACCGTCTGCTTTCACCAACGTGGTCAGCACGTTCACCGTCGTCGTCTTACCCGCCCCGTTCGGACCGAGTAGGGAGAAGATCGTGCCCGCGCGGACATGCAGATCGATGCCGTCGAGCACGACCTTGTCCTTGTAGGCCTTGCGCAGTCCTGAGACTGCAATCGCTGAGCTTGTCATGCAACCACCATGGGCGCCGGCCTGTCACCCACCTGACACGACCCTGACACGGCCGGGACAGTGCGCAGCCTACTGACGCCGGGAACCCACGCCGCAATGGTCCACGGCCTCGGGAAGCGTGTCGGCCGTTCGCCATCCGCACGGGGGTCGGCACCGGGACCGGAGGCTGGGGGCCAGGACCGGTAGCCACTGCTGCTCGTTGCGAAGAAGTGACGGGGCGCGTGGCGTGCACGGCAGGCGCACGGCCCGCCGGGGCGGTTGACCCGTCGCACGAGCGGTATCACCTTCGCCACCGGCTGTCCGGCGCGACTGATGACGATCTCCGCGCCGTGCTCGACCCGTTTCGATGATCCGCGACAGGTTCGTCTTGGCGTCATGGATGTTGAACTGACCGGCGCGTTCGCTTCCCATCGGACCTCGTTAGCTGTCGGTTAGCCCATCTCATGCGCCCTCGGCTATCACGCGGCGTCGGCGCTCGCGGAGCAGCGCAGCACTCGCGACGGCCGCGCTGAACTGGTACCGGGCCGGGAGCGGCGGGCGCGCTCCCGGGCGATGACCGCCTGTGTGCTTGCGGGGCTCGCGGTCGGTCAGGCGCGCTCGGCGATCTGGGCGACGAAAGCCCGCCACGCCGCCGATTCGAAGACGAGCGCCGGGCCTGCCGGGTCCTTCGAGTCCCGCACGCCGACCACGCCGGACAGGTTG
Source organism: Micromonospora sp. ATA32 (assembly GCA_016802835.1). Classification (GTDB taxonomy): domain Bacteria; phylum Actinomycetota; class Actinomycetes; order Mycobacteriales; family Micromonosporaceae; genus Micromonospora. Next base: position 21,787 of record JAEVHO010000029.1, read on the forward strand.
TCGGCAACCTCGACGCAGGCACCGCCGTTACCGCTGCTACGGCTGCTCTTGCGCCACTGCGCGCCCTTCAGCTCCATGTCTCTGCCACTTCCGTGAGGAGATCGACTGATTGCCAGTGGGAGAGCGCCTCGCCACGCACGTTCTCCCACGCTGCCATCATGGCCGCGATGTCCTCCGGGTCGCTAACCACTTGTCCCTGGAGTTGGTTGTCCAGATAGCCGGCGATCCGGTGGTCGTGGCTGGTGGCGATCACGAACGGCCCGTTCACGCCGGCGTAGGCGCCGACCGAGGTCGGCACGACCTGCACCCGCACATGCGGCTCAGCGCATGCCGCGACGAGGGCCCGCAGTTGCTCGCGCATGGTGGCCCGTCCGCCGACCGGCCGACGTAAGACTGCCTCGTCGACAACGGCGGTGAATTGCGGCGGGTCATCCTGTTTCAGGACGCCCTGGCGAGCTAGCCGGGCCGCGAGGTGGCGCTCAACGTCGCCTCGGGGAATCAGGCCAGCGCCGCTGAGCACCGCGCGGGCGTACTCCTCGGTCTGCAGCAGGCCGGGTAGGACGGTCGATTCGAACCAGCGCAGCGAGGCCGCCTCGCGCTCGATCTCCTGCCATGGTCGGAACCAGATGGGGTCCCGACGTCTTGAGGTGTCTGGCCATATATCCGACACGTCCTTATCGAGGGCTTCGGCTGCCGCGAACCGGTGCCGAGGATGTGGGATGCGGCCCTCGGTCAGCCAGCGCCCGACGGTCTTCGGGTCGACGCCCACCTTCTCGGCAAGGGACTCGGTCGTGTGTCCGGTGTCGCTCAACGCCACCCGTAGCGCGTCGTTCACGGCTCCTCCATTGGATGTCCTGGATGTCTGCCGACCATATCGCTACGCGGTGTATCTGGCTGGTGACGCGCGGAAGGGTGATTGCACAAGGCGGCGCGGCCGGTGGAGGCGAGGGAGCCCGGCGGTCGGCGTCAGCTACGGGGTCGCCCCGGCGGGGAGGCGGGGCGACCCCTTCCAACCGTGAAGGAGGTCAGCCGTGCGACTCCGGTCCTGGCGCTGCAAGCCCGCCCCGACGCCGAACGGAGGCGGGCGTTGACCCTGGCCGTCGGCACCACGATCCGCGTCCCCGCCGACTGGTACCGCTTCGGCGAGGGGCCCCTGACCTTGTGGATCATCGAGGTCGTGAGCGTCGGCCCGTTCGAGGGGAGGGAATGGGCCGAGCTGCGCGGCCACGAGGTGAACCCGGATGGCACCCTCCGGGTCCGGGAGCGTTTTGCCTTCGTCCGCGTGGACCGGGCCCGGGTGGTCTGGGTGCCGTCGTGGTGAGCCGCCGCCGCGAACACCTGCCGACCCGCCCCACCTGGCGCTGCCAGGCGTGCGGCATTGCCTGGCCCTGCTCGGCCGCGAAGCTGCGCCTCCTCGGTGAGTACCGCCACGACCGGGTCGCGCTGACCATCTACCTGGCGACGCTCCAAGCCGAGGCCGCCGACCAGCTCGCCGAACTCGACCACGGCACAACACCGGCCGCCCTGACCGACCGCTTCGTCTCCTGGGCCCGTGCACGCGGGTGAGCCGGCTGGGGCGCCTCGCCTCGCGTACGACGAAGGGCCGGTCCCCCACGGGACCGACCCTTCGTGCTGCTCAGCGAGCGGAGGATACGAGATTCGAACTCGTGAGGGTGTAAACCCAACACGCTTTCCAAGCGTGCGCCCTAGGCCTCTAGGCGAATCCTCCGTCGGACAGCTTACAGGTCCGGGATGGGCCGACCACCCCACCACCCCCTGAAGATCCACGCCGGGTCGGGTAGGGTTGGGGGCACCTCCCGTGCGGCGGTATCTCGTGAACCTCCCCAGGGCCGGAAGGCAGCAAGGATAAGCGAGCTCTGCCGGGTGCACGGGAGGCCTTTTTGTCTCCGGGCGCCGGTACCGTACTGCGGGTCAGGTCACGGGGTGGTGGGTGGTCACCCGCGTCCGACCGGCGCAGAATGGCTCGGTCGAGAGGAGGCGGGACGAGTGGCACTGGCGCTCTACCGCAAGTACCGGCCGCGCACCTTCGCCGAGATCATCGGGCAGGAACACGTCACCGAGCCGCTGTCGCAGGCACTGCGCAGCGGGCGGCTCAACCACGCCTACCTCTTCTCCGGCCCGCGCGGCTGCGGCAAGACCTCCAGCGCCCGGATCCTGGCCCGCTCGCTCAACTGTGAGCAGGGCCCCACCCCGGAGCCGTGTGGAAAGTGCGAGTCCTGCCGCTCGCTGGCCACCGACGGCGGCTCGATCGACGTGCTGGAGATCGACGCGGCCAGCCACGGTGGCGTGGACGACGCCCGCGAGCTGCGTGAGCGCGCCTTCTTCGCGCCGGCCAGCAGCCGCTTCAAGATCTACGTGATCGACGAGGCGCACATGGTCTCGACCCAGGGCTTCAACGCCCTGCTCAAGCTGGTCGAGGAGCCCCCGGAGTACGTCAAGTTCATCTTCGCCACCACCGAGCCGGAGAAGGTCCTTGGCACGATCAAGTCGCGGACCCACCACTACCCGTTCCGGCTGATCCCGCCGAAGGTGCTCCGGCCCTACCTGGAGCAGCTCTGCGAGGCCGAGGGGGTGACAGTCGAGCCGGCGGTCTTCCCGCTGGTGGTCCGCGCCGGCGGCGGCAGCGCCCGGGACAGCCTCTCCGTGCTCGACCAGCTCATCGCCGGCGCCGGCTCGGAGGGGGGTCATCTACTCGCAGGCCGCCGCGCTGCTCGGCGTCACCGACGCCGCGTTGATCGACGAGATGTGTGACGCGCTGGCCGCCGGGGACGGCGCCGCCGCGTACGCCACCGTCGACCGGGTCGCCGAGGCCGGGCACGACGCGCGCCGGTTCGCCTCCGACCTGCTGGAGCGGCTGCGCGACCTGATCGTCCTGCAGCAGGTGCCGGACGCCGCCGGCAAGGGCCTGATCGACGGCCCGTCCGACCAGATCGAGCGGATGGCCGCCCAGGCCCAGCGGCTCGGCCCGGGCACGCTGTCCCGCTGCGCCGACATCGTGCACAACGGCCTGGTGGAGATGCGCGGCACCACCGCGCCCCGGCTGCTGCTGGAGCTGATCTGCGCCCGGATGCTGCTGCCCGGCGCCGACGACTCCACCGGCGGCCTGCTCCAGCGCCTCGAACGGATGGAGCGCCGGCTCACCCTCGGCGGCGCCGACGT
>JAEVHO010000030.1 GCA_016802835.1 Micromonospora sp. ATA32
CCGGCCCGGTGGTCGGCCCGATCGCCACCGGCGGCCGGCGGACGCGCTCGGCGACTGGGCCCGGCAGACCGGGGCCCGGGTCGGGATCTCGCCGGTGGCGATGCAGGCGTACGGCTACGCCGAGCTGGCGCTGGCCCAGACCAACCGGAGCTGCCAGCTCAGCTGGACGACCCTGGCCGCGATCGGTTATGTCGAGTCCCGGCACGGCCAGGCGAACGGCGCCCGGCTGTCCCCGGACGGCCGGGCCGAGCCGGAGATCATCGGGGACCCGCTCGACGGGCAGGGCGGTCGCTCGAAGATCATGGACACCGACCGGGGGCTCTTCGACCGCGACAGCACCTACGACCGGGCGATCGGGCCGATGCAGTTCATCCCGTCGACCTGGCAGCTGGTCGGCGCGGACGCCGACAACGATGGTCGCCGCGACCCGCACGACCTGGACGACGCCTCCCTCGCCGCCGGCAACTACCTGTGCCAGGGCGGCCGGAACATGACCATCCCGGGCGACTGGTGGGGCGCGATCCTCTCCTACAACGACGTCCGCCGGTACGCCCAGGATGTCTTCGACAAGGCCAACGAGTACGGGGTGGCCAGCCGTACGTGACGTGATCGCCCGCATACATTTGGAGAACTGGACACTTCCCCCCGGCAGCGGTTGGCGGCAAGCTAGACGGGTGATGGTGCGCGAGTGGGATGCCCGGACCGCGTCGTCCGCCGAGATCGCGTCGCTGTTGGACACGCTGAACGCGGTCCTGGCGGCCGACCTCGCGCAGGATCCGCCTTGGCGGGAAAGTTCCATGCGGGAATATCTCGCCGAGGTGATGCCCGGCGAGCGACGGATCTCCTGGGTCGCCCAGACCGAGCCGGCCCCCGACGGCTCGCCGGGGCCGATCATGGGTCACGTCCACGTGCTGCTCCTCGGCGACATCGGGGTGCTGGAGGTGCTGGTGCACCCGTCCCTGCGGCGCACCGGGCTCGGCCGCACGCTGGTCCGGCTCGCCGCCCGCCGGGTCTGGCAGGAGGGCTTCCAGTCCATCGGGGTCGAGGTGGTCGGCGACACCCCCGCGGTCGCCTTCTACGAGTCGATCGGCTTCTCGAAGGAATACGTCGAGACCCGCAGCGTGCTCGACCTGTCCGGGGTGGACTGGCCGGCGCTGGCCGAGATGGCCACCGGCATCGGCGCCGGCTACCACCTCGAGTTCTGCCCCGGCGGCCCGCCGGACGACCTGATCGAGGCGTACGCCCGGGCCAAGGCCGAGGTGCGTGACGTCGACGACGGCGAGCTGCGGCCCAGCTCGTACGACCCGCAGCGGCTGCGGGACAGCCTGGACACGCTGCACCGGCGGGGGATGAAGCCGTACATCGTGCTGGCTCTCCACGAGAAGACCGGCGAGGTGGCTGGGCTGACCGAGGTGGTGGTGCCGGCGCAGCACCCGACCCGGGCCGACCAGTACGACACGATCGTCGGGCAGGACCACCGCGGCTACGGCATCGACCGGGCGATCAAGGCCCGGATGCTGCTGGAGCTGCGCTCGGCCGAGGCGGAGCTGGCCGAGGTGCAGACCTGGAACGCCCAGGCCAACGAGGCGATGCTCAAGGTGAACGCCGAGCTGGGCTACCGCCCGGACCGCGAGTGGTGCGAATACAGCGTGGACGTCGCCGAGCTGGTGCACCGCCTCGACACCACCCGCTGAACTCCCAGGTCACATCGGCGTCCTACGCTGATCGGAATTCACCAAACGGCCCCACGGGGGATGGACGACGGACACGAACGCCCCTTAACGTGCGTTAGTTCCCGTCCACCCATCGTGGAGGCCCTATGCGCCCGCGCCGCACCTTCGCCGCGCTCGCGACAGCCACAGCCGCCGTCACCATCACGGCCCTTGGCGTCGCACCCACCGCGGCCAGCGCCGCGCCCACCGACCTGTTCATCTCGGAGTACGTCGAAGGCTCGTCGAACAACAAGGCGATCGAGCTCTACAACGGCACCGGCGCCGCCATCGACCTCACCGCCGGCGGATACCAGCTCCAGCTCTACTTCAACGGCTCCACCACGGCGACGACCATCGCCCTGACCGGCACGGTCGCCGCCGGGGACGTCTTCGTCTTCGCCAGCGCCTCCGCCGGCCCGGCGATCCTCGCCCAGGCCGACCAGACCTCCGGCGCCAGCCTGTTCAACGGCGACGACGCCATCGTGCTGCGCCGGGGCAGCACCGTGCTCGACTCGATCGGTCAGGTCGGCGTCGACCCCGGCACCGAGTGGGGCACCGGCGTCACCAGCACCGCCGACAACACCCTTCGCCGGCTGCCGTCGGTGAGCACCGGCGACACCGACCCCGCGGACGTCTTCGACCCGGCCGCGCAGTGGGCCGGCTTCCCGGTCGACACGTTCGACGGGCTCGGCGCGCACGCCGCCGGCGGCGGCCCGGTCGACCAGCCCGCCGCGCTGAACTGCGGCCCCGCGCTGGTCACCTCGGCCGGCGCCGACGCCAGCCGCGAGGTCACCGCCACCGACGCGGACGACACCATCGTCGACCTCGCGGTCGACCTCGGTCACCCCGACGCCGGCCACCGGCTCGGTCACCCGGACCGCGCACACCCCCGCCGACGCGGTCGGTGGCACCGCCCGCGCACCGTCAGCGCGAGCGCCGACCTGGCCGCCGGGACCTACACGGTCACCCTGGCCGCCACCGACGCCGACGGCGGCACCGCCACCTGCACGCTGGCCGTCCAGGTGACGACCGTGCTGACGGTGGGCGAGGTGCAGGGCCCGACGACCGACGCCGAGTCCGGGCCGGCCGACCGCTCCCCGCTCGCGCCGGCCTCCGGCACGGGCACCAGCAGCACGCTGTACGACGTCCGGGGCGTGATCACCCAGCTGACGCTGGCGCGTACCTCGGCCGGTGTCGAGCAGCGCGGCTTCTTCCTGCAGAGCCGCAAGGACGCCACCGACGGCAACCCGACCAGCTCGGACGGCATCTTCGTCTTCATGGGCTCGTTCACCTCGCTGGTCGGCGGCTACGTGCCGACGGTGGGCGACGAGGTGGTGCTCCGGGCGCGGGTGTCGGAATACTTCAACCTGACCCAGCTCTCCGGCGCCTCGCTGGTCCGCAAGATCGAGTCCGGCCTGGACGTCAACAGCGTGGTCGACGTCGCCGACGCCGTGCCGCCGGTGCAGCTCGCCGACGCGCAGCGCTTCTGGGAGCGGCACGAGGGCGGCCGGCTGCGGGTCCGCGCCGGCAGCGGCGCGGTCAGCGGGCGGGACGTCTTCGCCTCGACCGCCGACTCCGAGCTGTGGGTGGTCGACCGGGACGACCCGCTGCTGGACCGGGCCGACGTGTACGCCCGCCGGGTGTTCCGGGACGCGCACCCGCTGGACAACGACCCGACGCGCCGCTTCGACGACGGCAACGGCCAGCGGATCATGCTGGGCACCATGGGCGTCAAGGCCACCGCCGGTGACAGCACCGCGCTGCTGCCGCCGGCGCGCACCTTCGACACCCTTGAGCAGGACGCGTACGGCGCGATCTACTACTCGTTCGAGAAGTACGGCGTCCAGGTCGAGCGGGCCGCCTTCGCGGCCGGCGCCGACCCGTCGCTGAACAACCCGCCGCAGCCGGCCAACCGGTCGGAGGAGGTCGCGGTCGCGACCTACAACGTGGAGAACCTGTACGACTACCGGGACGACCCGTTCGACGGCTGCGACTTCACCGGCAACGCCGGGTGCACCGGGGTCCGGCCGCCGTTCGACTACGTGCCGGCCAGCGAGGCCGACTACCGGGAACACCTGGCCTCGCTCGCCGACCAGATCAAGACCGACCTGCACGCGCCGGACCTGGTCCTGGTGCAGGAGGCCGAGGACCAGGACATCTGCACGGTCTCCGGTGCCGAGTTGGTCTGCGGCACCACGGACGACGCCGACGGCGCCCCGGACACCATCCAGGAGCTGGCGCTGGCCATCGCGGCCGCCGGTGGTCCCGCCTACGCGGCCGCGTACGACCGGACCGGCGCGGACGCGCGGGGCATCACGGCCGCGTTCCTGTACCGCACCGACCGGCTCTCGCTGGCCGAGGCCACCGCGACCGACCCGCTGCTGGGCTCCACGCCCATGGTGGAGTACCGGGCGGCGGGCCTGCCGAGCAACGCGGACGTGCAGAACCCGAAGGCGCTCAACGCCGAACTGCCGGCCGACACGGACACCTCGACCGGCAAGGACGGCAACAACGTCTTCACCCGCGCGCCGCAGCTCGGCAAGTTCGTGGTGGCGGCGGCACCCGGCTCGACCGAGAAGTTCACGCTGTACGCGCTCAGCAACCACTACTCCTCGGGCCCGGACAGCCGCGTCGGGCAGCGGCGGGAGCAGGCCGCGTACGGGGCCGCGATCGTCACCGCGATCGAGAAGTCGGACGCGAACGCCCGGGTGATCTACGGCGGGGACCTGAACGTCTTCCCCCGCCCGGACGACCCGATCGCCACGGCCGACGCGCCGACCCCCTCGGACCAGCTCGCCCCGCTCTACGAGGCGGGCCTGCACAACCTGTGGGACGACCTGGTCGCCGCCGTTCCGTCGTCGGCCTACTCGTACGGCTTCCAGGGGCAGGCGCAGACGCTGGACAACCTGTTCGTCAACGACGCGCTCCGCGACGACCTGGTGCAGGTCCGGGCCGCGCACATCAACGCCGACTGGCCGGCGGAGTTCACCGGCGACGGGTCGCGTGGCTCCAGCGACCACGACCCGCAGGTGGCGCGGTTCCACTCCCGGGCGTCGCTGAGCGTCGGCGACGCGTCGGTGGCTGAGGGCGACGAGGGCACCCGGCCGCTGTCCTTCACCGTGACGGTGTCGCGGCCGCTGTCCCAGCCGGCCCTGATCTGCGCCGCCACGTACGGCACCACCGCGCGGGCGGGTCAGGACTACGACCCGTACGTCGGCTGCAGGACCCTGGCCGCCGGGCAGACCTCGCTCACCTTCCCGGTTAGCGTGCGCGGTGACCGGAAGGTGGAGGCGGACGAGAAGCTGACGCTGCTTGTTGCCGGCGTACCGGGCCTGCGGCTGGCCGATCCGACCGCCGTGGGCACCATCGCCAACGACGACTGACCGGTCGATCTTCCAACGGCGGCCCGTCGCCCCAGGTATGACCCTGTGGCGGCGGGCCGTCAGCCGTAGCGGCGGAGTCGTGTCGGTGGCGGCACGTTCCGTTCAGGGCTCAGTAGCGCTCGCGGAGCAGCTGGGCCGCCTCGACCGCCCAGTAGGTGAGGATGATCTGGGCACCGGCCCGCCGGATCGAGGTGAGCGTCTCCAGCATCACCCGCTCCCGATCGATCCAGCCGTTCGCGGCGGCCGCCTCGACCATCGCGTACTCGCCGGAGACCTGGTAGGCGGCGACCGGGACGTCCACCGCAGCCCGGACCGCCGACACCACGTCGAGGTAGGGCAGCGCCGGCTTGACCATCACCAGGTCGGCGCCCTCGGCGATGTCCAGCTCCACCTCGCGCAGCGACTCGCGGAGGTTCGCCGGGTCCTGCTGGTAGGTGCGCCGGTCGCCTTCGAGGGCCGACTCCACGGCGTCCCGGAACGGGCCGTAGAACGCCGAGGCGTACTTGGCGGCGTACGCCAGCACGGCGACGTCCTGGTGGCCCGCAGCGTCCAGGGCCCGGCGTACCACGCCGACCTGGCCGTCCATCATCCCGGACGGCCCGACCATCCCGACCCCGGCGGCGGCCTGGGCCACCGCCATCTCGGCGTACGCGGCGAGGGTGGCGTCGTTGTCCACGCCGCCGTCCGGGGTGAGCAGCCCGCAGTGCCCGTGCGAGGTGAACTCGTCCAGGCAGAGGTCACTCATCACCACGGTGGCGTCGCCCACCTCGGCGACGACGTCCCGGATGGCGACGTTGAGGATTCCGTTCGGGTCGATCCCGCCGGATCCGGTGGCGTCCCGCTCGGTCGGCACCCCGAACAGCATGATGCCGCCCACACCGGCCTGGACCGCCTCCACCGCCGCCTTGCGCAGCGAGTCACGGGAGTGCTGCAGCACCCCCGGCAGCGAGCCGATGGCCCGCGGCTCCGTCAGCCCCTCCTTGACGAACATCGGCACGACCAGCTCGGCCGGGTCGACGCGGGTCTCGGAGACCAGCCGCCGCACGGCCGCGTTGCGACGCAGCCGGCGGGGCCGGATCTCGGGGTACGGCATGAGGGCCTCCTTGGCGACTACCGGAACCTGAGGGCGGTCGGCCCCTGCACCTTCGAGCCGCGGCGCTGCTTCGCCGGCATGGCGGCGAGCTTCTCGCGCAGCTCGACGGCGTAGGCGGCGAGCGCCTCCACCAGGTCGGGCACCGAGGCATGCGGCGGCTGCACGTCGACCCGCAGGCCGAACTCCGTCGCGGTCTCCGCCGTCTTGGGCCCGATGACGGCAACAACGGTACGCGCATGCGGCTTCCCGGCGATGCCGACCAGGTTCCGGACGGTGGATGACGAGGTGAAGAGCACCGCGTCGAACCCGCCCGACTTGATCGCGTCGCGGATCTCCGCGGCGGGCGGGGCGGCCCGGACGGTCCGGTACGCGGTCACGTCGTCGACCTCCCAGCCGCGCTCGGTGAGCCCGGCGGCGAGCGTCTCGGTGGCGATGTCGGCGCGCGGCAGCAGCACCCGGCCCACCGGGTCGAGGATCTCGTCGTGCGGCGAGAACTCGGCCAGCAGCCCCTCGGAGGACTGCTCCCCCGCCGGTACCAGCTCCGGCTGGATGCCGAACGCGCGTACCGCGTCGGCGGTCGCCTCGCCGATACAGGCGATCTTGACGCCGCCGAAGTGGCGGGCGTCCAGGCCGTGCTCGGCGAACTTCTCCCAGACCGCGCGGACCGCGTTCACCGAGGTGAAGATCACCCAGGCGTACCGGCCGTCGACCAGGCCCTTGACCGCCCGCTCCATCTGGGCGGGGGTGCGCGGCGGCTCGACCGCGATGGTCGGCACCTCGCACGGGATCGCCCCGTACGCCCGCAGCCGCGCGCTCATCGCGCCGGCCTGCTCCTTGGTCCGGGGCACCAGCACCTTCCAGCCGTACAGCGGCCGGTTCTCCCACCAGCTGAGCTTGTCCCGCTGGCCGACCCCCGCGCCGATGGTGAGCACCACCCGGCCCGTGAAGCCGAGCGCCGCCGCGACGAAGGAGTCCACCGTCGACGTGGTGGTGTACTGGGTCTCGCCGGTGCCGTCGCCGGTCACCCCGACGCCGGTGGTGCCGTCGATCCCGGCAGCGAGCAGGCCGTCGCGGACCGCGGCGAGGTCACCGGCGTCCACCGCGAGGGCGAGCGAACCCCGGCCGACGGCCGCGGCGAGCGCCTCGAAGTCCAGCGTGGCGACGTCCTCGATGTCGGCGGCGGTGCGTACGCCCGGCAGCGGCACACCCGCGTAGGTGGCGACGCCCTCGGCCTGGCCGATACCCGGGACCACCTCGAAGTGCGCGGCGGTACGCGCCACCGCCTGCACCTCCTTGACCACCGAGTCGTGGCCGAACGGGTCACCGGCGACCAGGTGCACGGCGTTGAGCCCGGAGCGAGCGGCCGAGATCAGCACCTTCGCCACGTCACCCGGTACACCCTCCGCCGGACTGAACTGGGCGTCGGGCTTGGCCTTGGCGCGGACGGCGTCGAGCAACGACTCGGGGACTCCCCGGTCGTACACCACCTGGTCGGCCTCGACCAGGGCGTCGTGCGCCCGGCGGGTCAGCAGGCCCGGGTCGCCGGGTCCGGCACCGACGAATGCGATGCGGCCTACGGGCTTACGGGTGCGGGTCATTCTGTGCTCCCAAATTGCTGGGTCCCCGGGCCGGTGTGTCCTTCCTGGCCGAGGATCGAGTCGGCGCCGAGTTCGAGGAGTTCGGCGGCGAGTGCCTTGCCGATCTCCGCCGCGTCGGCGGGCGTTCCGGTGCGGGACAGCCGGAGGTCTCGGGAACCGTCCGGGCTGATCACCGCCCCGCGCAGGTAGATCTCGTCACCGGCGTCGCCCTCGGCGAGTTCGGCGTAGGCGGCGACCGGTGCGGAGCATCCGGCCTCCAGGGTGGCCAGCAGCGCCCGCTCCGCGGTGACCGCGGAGCGGGACGGTGCGTGGTCGAGCACCGCGAGCAGCTCGACCAGGTCCGGGTCGTCGATCCGGCACTCCACCGCCAGCGCACCCTGTGCGGGCGCGGGCAGCATCAGCATCGGGTCGAGCGTCTCGGTGATCTCGTCGGCCCGGCCGAGCCGGGCCAGCCCGGCCCGGGCCAGGACGACCGCGTCGAGGTCGGCGTCCGGGCCGAGCACCCGCCGCAGGCGGGTGTCCACGTTGCCGCGGATCGGGGTGACCTTCAGCTGCAGCCCGAGTGCGTGCAGCTGGGCGATGCGGCGCAGCGCGCCGGTGCCGACGGTGGCGCCGGGCGGCAGCTCGGTGAGGGTACGGCCGTCCCGGGCGACCAGCGCGTCGCGCGGATCTGCCGGGGCGGCACCGCCGCGATGTGCAGACCGCTGGCCGCCACGGTGGGCAGGTCCTTGTAGGAGTGCACCGCGAAGTCGACGGTCCGGGCGGCCAGCGCGTCGCGCAGCGCGGTGACGAAGACGCCGACGCCGAGCCGGTGCACGGGCGCGGTGGAGCGGTCGCCGGCGGTGACCACCTCGACCAGCTCGACCTCGCGGCCGGTGGCCGCCGTGAGGGCCTCGGCGATCTGCCCGGACTGGGCCATCGCCAGGGCGCTGCCCCGGGTGCCGAGGCGCAGGGGCGTGCTCATCGCTCACCTCCGGTGGGCGGGACGGTGTCGGTCTCGACGACGTCGGGGACGGTGTCGACCGGGGAGGTCTGCGGCACCTGCAGGTCGAACAGCTCGCGCAGCAGGGCCGCGTACTGGTCGCCGCCGGGCTCCGCGGCCAGTTGGCGGACCCGCACGGTGGGCTGGTGCAGCAGCCGCTGCACCACCCGGTGCACCGTCCGGGCGACGTCGGCCCGCTGGTCGTCGCTGAGGTCGGGGGCGGCGCTGGGCCAGCCGGCGCAGCTCGGCGGTGACCACGTCGTCGGCCCGACCGCGCAGCGCGGCCACGGTCGGCGCCACGTCCGCGCCGCGCAGCCAGGTGAGGAAGGCCTCGACCTCGCCGGAGACGATCCGCGCCACCGCGGCGGCGTCGCTGCTCGCCGGCCCGTCGGCCAGGATGGCGGCCATCCGGTCGATGTCGATCACCTCGACGCCGGCCAGCTCGGCCACGCCGGGCTCCACGTCGCGCGGCACGGCCAGGTCGAGCAGGACCAGCGGACCCCGGTCGGCGTCCCGCCGGGCGAGCGCGTGGCGTACCACCTCGCGGGTGAGGACCGGTTCGGTCGCGGCGGTGGCGGCAACTACGATGTCCACTGTGGAGAGCACGTCGGTCAGCTCCGCCATCGGCGCCGCACCGGCTCCGTACGACTCGGCCAGCCGGAGGGCCCGCTCGGCGCCCCGGTTGGTCACGGTGAGCGGCCCGGCGCCGCTGCGGGAGAGCGTCGCCACGCTCAGCGCGCCCATCGCGCGCGCCGACCACCAGGGCCGGACGGCCGGCGAGCCCGCCGCCGAGCTGCTCGGCGCAGCTCCAGCGCGGCCGTGACCACGCTCTGGCCGGCCCGGTCGATGCCCGGTCTCGGCGTGCGCCCGCTTGCCCACCCGCAGCGCCTGCTGCATCAGCTCGTGCAGCAGCCGCCCCGGCCGAGTTCCGCGCCGGCTGCCCAGTGGTAGGCGTCCCGCAGCTGGCCGAGGATCTGCGCCTCGCCGACCACCATCGAGTCCAGCCCGGAGGCGACCCGGAAGACGTGGTCGACCGCGGCGCTGTCGTAGTGCACGTAGAGGTGGTTGGCGAGCGCCGCCGGCTGGCAGCCGGCCTGCTCGGCCAGGACCGCGCAGATGTCGCCGAGGCCGCCGTGGAAACCGGACACGGCGGCGTAGACCTCCACCCGGTTGCAGGTGGAGACCAACACCGCCTCGGACACGTACGGCTGGGCGACCAGGCGGTCCAGGGTGCGGGTGAGGTCGGACGGGGCGACCGCCAGCTGCTCCAGGGTGGCAACCGGAGCGGTGCGGTAGGACGCGCCGACGACGAGCAGTTTCACGTGCCGATCGCCTCCTGGGTGTCGGTGGCCGCGAGCCCGCCCGGCAGAGCGGTGAGGGCGGACCCGCCGGTGGCGGGGAGCGCGGTCAGCGACGCCTTGCGGTGCTCGTGGAAGGACAGGATCTGCAGCTCGATGGCGAGGTCGACCTTGCGCACGTCGACCCCCTCCGGAACCGAGAGTACGCACGGCGCGAAGTTCAGGATGCTCGTCACGCCGACCGCGACCAGCTGGTCGGCGACCCGCTGGGCGGCCGGGGCCGGCGTCGCGATCACGCCGATGGCGATGGACTCCTCGGCGGCGGCCCGGGGCAGCTCGTCGACGTGCCGGACGACCAGGCCGTTGATCACCTCGCCGACCCGGGAGGGGTCGGCGTCGAAGAGCGCCGCGATCCGGAAGCCGCGGCTGGCGAAGCCGTCGTAGCCGGCCAGGGCGTGACCGAGATTACCCACGCCGACCAGGGCGACCGCCCGACGCTGGGTGAGGCCGAGCACGTACTCGATCTGGTCGATCAGCAACGCGACGTCGTAGCCGACGCCGCGGGTGCCGTACGAGCCGAGGTGGGAGAGGTCCTTGCGGAGCTTCGCCGAGTTGACCCCGGCGGCACCGGACAGCCCCTCGCTGGAGACGGTGTCGTGGCCCGCCTCGGCGAGGTTGTGCAGCGCGCGGAGGTATTCGGGGAGCCGCGCGACGTCGCCTCGGGCAGGTCCGGAAGCGTCGGTACGGCACCGGCGCGGCCGGGCGCGCCAGGGTGACGGTGCTGACTCATGAGACTCCGTGCGGTGCGATCCTCGGCCAGCTCCAGTGGCCGGCCGTTCCGGGACTCCCGCTGGCGACCGAGATTGCCGGCTGTGCTAGCAGGGCGCGTCGGAATTACACAGTAGGCGCTTGTGAAGACGTGCACAAATCGCGATCTTGTCGGTTCGCGACGCGGCTTCACCAGCCCCTCCATTCTGCAAGATCGATCAAGCGGGCTCTGCCGGCGCCGCGCGGCGATTATTGCTCAATCCCGACTTCTCTGACCAATCGCGCGCGCTCGGTCGCGCTGGGTCACCTTCCCGGCCGGCCGGCGGGTAGGGGCAGCCCTACGCCGGAGAGGCGGGCCGACGGGATGGGATCCCCCCCGCCCGCTGCCTAGCCTCAGGACATGACCGCCGTCACCGTGCCCGGGCAGCCGGCCCACGCGCCGAGCATTCCGCGCCAGCTCCTCCTCGACTCCGGGTACGTGCTGCTCGGCCTCCCCCTGGCGGTGGCCAGCTTCATCCTCCTGCTGGTGGGGCTCGCGGTCAGCGTGGGACTCGCGGTGACCGTGATCGGCCTGCCGATCCTCTGCGGCACCCTCTACGCCGCCCGCGGGCTGGCCGACATCGAGCGGCTGCGGCTGCCGGCGGTGCTCCGGCAGGCCCGGATCCGCCCCGAGTACCGGCTGCCCGAGCGGGGCGCGGGCGCCTGGCGGCGGATCTTCGTACCGATGCGGGACGTGCAGTCCTGGCTCGACCTGGCGCACGGCATCCTCAAGCTGATCGTGGCGATCGTCACCTTCGTGCTCACCCTGGTCTGGTGGGCCGGGGCCGTCGCCGGCACCCTCTACTGGGCGTACGACTGGGCGCTGCCGCGCGGCCCGGGGAACAGAGACCTCCCGCAGCTCCTCGGGCTGGGCAACACGACCGTCGCCCGGATCCTCCTGCACACCGCGATCGGGCTGTTCTTCCTGATCACCCTGCCGATCGTGGCCCGCGGCTGCGCGCTGCTGCAGGCCAGCTTCGCCCGGGTGCTGCTCACCGGGGTGGCCGAGATGCGCAACCGGATCACGGTGCTGGAGGAGCAGAAGCGGGCGGCGGTCTCGGCGGAGGCGTCCGCGCTGCGCCGGCTGGAGCGGGACATCCACGACGGTCCCCAGCAACGCCTGGTCCGGCTGGCGATGGACCTCAGCCGGGCCCGGCAGCAGCTCGCCTCCGACCCGCAGGCCGCCGGCCGGACCCTGGACGAGGCCGTCGCCCAGACCCGGGAGACCCTGGCCGAGCTGCGCGCCCTGTCCCGAGGGATAGCTCCGCCGATCCTGATGGACCGCGGGCTGCCCAGCGCCCTGGCCGCTGTCGCCGGGCGCGGCCTGGTCCCGATCGAGCTGACCGTCGACCCCCGGCTCGGCACCCCGGCCGGCCGGCTCGACCCGGCCGTGGAGACCACCGCCTACTTCGTCGTGACCGAGGCGCTGACCAACGTCGCCAAGCACAGCCACGCCACCGAGTGCCAGGTCACCGTGGTCCGGCACGATCACCGGCTGGAGATCGGCGTACGCGACGACGGCGCGGGCGGCGCCCACCTCGCCAAGGGACACGGGCTGGTCGGGATCGCCGACCGGGTACGCGCCACCGGCGGCCGGCTGGCCGTGCACAGCCCGGCCGGCGGCCCGACGAGATCCTCGCCGAGCTGCCGTTGTGAGCGACGCGACCCCGGCTCCGCACGCCGGCCCCACGCCCGGCCCTGGCGAAGCGGGACACGACGGCACCGAGGTGGTAGACAACACGACCATGCGGGTGGTGATCGCGGACGACGCCGTACTGCTCCGGGAGGGGCTGATCCGGCTGCTGACCGAGCGCGGCCATCAGGTGCTGGCCGCCGTCGGGGACGGGGACGCGCTCGTCGAGGCCGTGGTGGCGCACCGGCCGGACGTGTCGATCGTCGACGTCCGGATGCCGCCCTCGCACACCGACGAGGGGCTGCGGGCAGCCGTCGAGGCACGCCGGCTGGTGCGCGTACGCCGATCCTGGTGCTCTCCCAGTACGTCGAGGTGTCGTACGCCGACGACCTGCTGGCCACCGCGGGCGGCGCCGGCGGCGGCATCGGCTATCTCCTGAAGGACCGGGTCGCCGCGATCGACGAGTTCCTCGACGCGCTCGCCCGGGTCGCGGCCGGCGGCACCGTGCTCGACCCGGAGGTGGTCGGTCAGCTGCTGGTCCGCGCCGGCGGGACGACCCGCTGCGGGAGCTGACCCCGCGCGAGCGGGAGGTGCTCGCGCTGATGGCCGAGGGCCGCTCCAACACCGCCATCGCCCGGACCCTGGTGGTCAGCGACGGCGCGGTGGAGAAGCACGTCCGCAACATCTTCACCAAGCTCCGGCTGCGCCCGACACCGAGCAGCACCGCCGCGTCCTGGCCGTCCTCACCTACCTCCGCGGCTGACCGCCATCCCCGTCCGGGTCAGTCGAGGGTGGTGGCCAGCCGGACCGCCTCGGTGAGGGTGTCGGCGACCGGGTGGCCCGAGGCACGCAGGCGGCCCGGGTCGGTGAAGCCGCCGGTGTAGAGGACGGCCCGGCCGCCCACCGACTCGGCCGCCTCGGCATCGTCGATCGAGTCGCCGATCAGCACCACCGCACCGCCGGCCACGTTCAGCTCGGCCAGGTGGCGCCGCAGCGATTCCGCCTTCGGGCCGCCACCGACCGTGGCCCGCAGCCCGTCCACCCGGGTGAAGCGCCCGGCCAGCCCGTACGTGTGCACGGTCGGCACCAGCTCGTCGTGGAACCACATGGACAGCAGCGACTGGCTGCCCGGCCACGCCGCCATCGCCGCGGTGGCGTCGTCGGCCAGCTCGCAGGTGGTGAGCCCGTCCCGGTACGCGTCGTGGAAGATCTTGTCGAGCCGGCCGAACGCCTCGTCGTCGACCGCCTCGCCGAGCACCTCGGCGTAGTAGTCCGCGACCGGCCGGCGGAACCGGACCCGGTGCTCGTCGCTGGTCACCACCGGCCCGCCGACGCTGGCGAAGGCGGCGTTGGTGGCCGCGACCACCAGGCTGAGGTCGTTGAGCAGGGTGCCGTTCCAGTCCCACACCAGGTGGGGGCGAGCAGGGGTCATCCCAGCACCATAGGCAACGCTCAGAGCTGCGGGGTGGTGAGGTCCCGCAGCAGCCGCTCCTCCTCGACCCGCCAGTAGCCGTGCTCCTTGCCGTCGAGCATCACCACCGGCAGCCGGTCGCCATACTCGCGCTCCAGCTCGACGTCGCCGGTGACGTCCCACTCGACCCACCGGTCCCCGGTCACCGCCACCACCCGGTCCAGCGCCGCCTTCGCGTCCTCGCAGAGATGGCAGCCGGGCCGGGTGATCAGGGCGAGCCGGGCGTCAGTGGACATCGGGCACCTCCGTGCGGGCGTCGGCGGACGCCGACGGGCGGGTGTCGGCCGGGGACGCCGGGGACGGCACCGACCGCAGCTGCGTCTTGCGTACCTTGCCGATCGCCGAGTACGGCAGCGTGTCGACGAACTCGACGGCGGTCGGGCACTTGAACCGGGCCAGGTTACGGGCGCAGTGGGCGAGCAGCTCCTCCCCGGTCACCGCCTGGTCCGGCGCCGGCACCACGTACGCCCGGACAGTCTCCCCGGTCCGCGGGTGCGGCACACCGAGTACCGCCGACTCGGCCACCGCCGGGTGCGCCGCGAGGACCAGCTCCACCTCGTGCGGGTACACGTTGAACCCGTTGACCAGGATCAGCTCGCCGAGCCGGTCGACCAGGAAGAGGTTCCCGTCGTCGTCGGCGTAGGCGACGTCACCGGTCGCCCACCAGCCGTCGGCGTCCGGGCCGCCCCGCCCGTCCGGCCAGTAGCCGGAGAAGAGGTTGGCCCCGCGGACGACGATCTCGCCCGGGTCGGTGCCGGGCGAGGAGACCACCAGGTCCAGGTCGTCCGGGTCGTCGTCGGGCTCGGCCGCGCCGTCCCGCCACAGGTCGGTCCCGTCCGGTCCGACCAGGCGCAGCTCGACGCCGGGCAGCGGCCGGCCGATCGAGCCGGGCCTCGGCTTGCCGTCGACCAGGGTCGAGGTGAGCACCGGCGCCGTCTCGGTCAGGCCGTACCCGACGTGCACCCGGTGACCGGTGACCTCGGTGAAGCGCGCCGCGGTGGCCGGGTCCAGCGGCGCCGCGCCGCAGACCGCGACCCGGACGGACGCCATCGCCGCGGCGACCGCGTCGGCGTCCGCCGTGGACCAGCCGAGGAACATCGACGGTACGCCGACCAGCACGCTGACCCGGTGCCGGGCGATCTCGTCGAGCGCCCCGGCCGACCCGAGTTCCTCGACGAGCACCCCGGTCGCGCCATGGTGGACGACCGCGCCGAGCCCCGAGTTGAGCCCGTACGCGTGGAACAGCGGCAGCGCCAGCAGCACGGTGTCGTCCGGGCCGATCACCGGCGGCACGATCCGGCCGACCTGCTCGTGGTTGGCGGCGAGCGCCCGGTGCGAGAGCATCGCGCCCTTCGGCCGCCCCTCGGTGCCGGAGGTGTAGAGCAGCACGGCGAGGTCCTCGCCGCCCCGGGCGGGAGGCACGGCGGGCGCGTCGTCCGGCACGGTGGGCAGCGTGGTGTGCACGGCGGTCAGCGTGGGCAGCTCGGCGATGAACCCGACGACCCGGTCGCGGACGTCCTCGGTGCAGATCAGCACGGTCGCGCCGGAGTCGGCCAGCACGTGCCGCAGCTCCGGACCGGTGAGGCCGGGGTTGAGCGGCACCGCCACCAGTCCGGGCGCGCAGCGTGGCGAGATAGGCTGACCGCGAAGTCCGGCGAGTTGGGCAGGGCGATCGCCACCCGGGCGGCTGCCCGGCCCCCGCCCGCCGGCGCCCCACCCGCCAGCGCCCCGGACGCCAGCGTCGGACCGGACGCCAGCGTCGGACCGGCCGGCGCTGGCGTCGGACCTGCCGGCGTCGACGTCGGTGCGGGCGGCGGAGCGGCCGCGAGGGCGCGGGCGACGGCTGACACCGACCCGTCCAGTTCGGACCAGGAGATTGTGTGGTCCCGCCAGTGCAGCGCGGGACGGTCGCCATGGGCGAGGGCCGCCCGGTGGAGCCGGTCGACGAGGTTCGGCGCGGAGCTGTCGGATGCGTCCTGCACGGTGGCTGAGTCTGGCACAGCACAGCGCCGCCGACCATGCCCCGGCGGACACGGGCGGTGAGGGTCCGGCCCGCCGGTGCCCTCCACACCGCAGGGTGCACCGGCCGGGAACAACCCGGCCGGCCGCTGCCCGGCGCCACCGCGCGACACGCCGACGGCGCCGCACACGCACGCTGACCAGCATATCCACTGCGGATCAAGTCGCGACGTGAAAGTCAACCGCACACGACGGACAACCGGTCCGCCATGTGTGCGACACGCAGCGAAATACTTCCGCCCTGTGTAACGGACTTGCCACGCGTGGGTGACGTTGGCCCCTATCATCACTCGGGTCGGCTCACCCGATTTGCCGTGAGTCGACACCCCTCAGCCCGAGGAGGCCCCCGTGCCTGTTAGCGCATTGGACCAGCACCTCAAGGGGATCTGCCGCAGGTCGGCACGTCCCGGAACGGCCCTGCCCGGCAGCGGCAGAACCGGTTCCGTCGCGTCGGTGACGCGGCGGCCGGCACGGCCGGCGTGCGACCGCACCGGGGAGGCCAGGTGACCGCCTTCGGCCACACCGAACGGCCGACCGGCCTGACCGGCCCGGTGGCGCGGCCCGCGCTCAACGAACGGCTGGCCGCCGCCCGCAGCTCGGTGGACGACACGGTGAGCCGCGCCGTACGCGGCGACGGCGCGTCGAAGCGGACCCGCAGCCGGCCGCACCACAACGAGGCGCCACCCCGACCGGCGGTCCCCGGCGGAAACGCCAAACCGGCCGCCGGGTCGCGGTCCCGGCCCGGCCCACCATGCCGGCGCAGGGCCGCCGCTCAGCCGAGACACCGGCGGTCGCCGACCCGTCCACCACCGAGACGGCGATCCTGCCGGCGGTTCCGGCGGCCAACCCAGCCAATCCGATCAACGCGTCCACCGGCTACCCGAGCCGGCCCGACCCGTCCGACCCGGCCACCGAGGTCTGGTCCCTGGTGGAGCGCGCCCAGGCCGGCGAGCCGAGGCGTTCGGCCTGATCTACGACCGGTACGTCGACACCGTCTTCCGGTTCGTCTACTTCCGGGTCGGCAATCGCCAGCTCGCCGAGGACCTCACCTCCGACACCTTCCTGCGGGCGCTCAAGCGGATCGGCAGCTTCACCTGGCAGGGCCGGGACCTCGGCGCCTGGCTGGTCACCATTGCCCGCAACCTGGTCGCCGACCACTTCAAGTCCGGCCGGTACCGGCTGGAGGTCACCACCGGCGACGTGCTGGACGCCGACCGCGAGGACCGGGGGCCGGAGGGCAGCCCGGAAGCGGCGGTCGTCGAGCACATCACCAACGTCGCCCTGCTCACCGCGGTCAAGCAACTCAACCCGGAGCAGCAGGAGTGCATCGTGCTCCGGTTCCTCCAGGGCTTCTCGGTGGCCGAGACCGCCCGGGCGATGGGCAAGAACGAGGGCGCGATCAAGGCGTTGCAGTACCGCGCAGTCCGGGCCCTCGCCCGCCTGCTGCCGGACGGCTTCCAGCCCTGAGTCACGGTGATACCGATCACTCTTCGTGATTTCGGCCCCGCCGCCCCCGTAACCCGTGCCCGGCGCGGACCGTTTTTCCGGGTGCGACCGGTGGTTGCCCCGGCATCCCCCGGGCCACCCGGTCCAGGCAGCGCGGCCGGCCACGACCTTCGTGCGTCGGTGTCACGCGTCACCGGTCGCTGGCAACGACAGCGGCCAACCGGCCGTGACCAGCGAGAGGAGGTGCCTGCGGTGGACAGCGACCTCTTCTCCCGCCGGCGCGCCGAGCGCTTCGCGCAGCTTCTCGACGAAGCCAACGGCGGCCGACGTCACCACGTCCGGTCCCGGGCTGACGGCCAGCTCGCCGCGCTCGTCGCGGTCGGGCAGCGACTCACCGAAGAGCGGCCGAACGTCGAGGTGGACCCGGGATTCCGCACCGGGCTCCGGGCGATGCTCGTCGCCACCGCGGAGCGCGAGGGCATCGGCGCCGCGACGGCCGAGACCGAATCGGCCGACCAGCGGACGACCGGGCAGCGCAACCCGTTCCTGCCCGCGGTGACCGCCCGCCGGGCCCGCGCCCGGGGAGCGATCCTGGTCGGGGTGGCGGCGGCGCGATCGCCGTCTCCGGCATCTCCGCCGCCAGCGAGAACGCGGTGCCCGGCGACGCGCTGTACGGCATGAAGCGCTCGACCGAGCGCGCGCAGCTCGCCCTCGCCAGCTCGGACATCAGCCGCGGCCAACTCTTCCTCGACTTCGCCCGGACCCGCCTCGGCGAGGCCGCCGCGCTGCGCGGGGACCGGATCGGCTTCAGCGACGTCCTCGACGACATGGACTCCGACACCCGCCAGGGCGTACGCCTGCTGACCACCACCGCCGTGCAGCGGTCGGACCCGGCCGGCCTGGACGCCGTCAACTCCTTCCTCTCCGGGCAGCGGCGGGCGGTCACCGGCCTGCTGAACGGCGCGACCCACGCCGAACAGGACCGCACCCACCGCTCACTGGCCCTGCTCGAGGCGGTACACAAGCGCTCCGACGGTCTGCGCGCCACCATCGCCTGCGACCTGCCGGCGCCGATCGGGAGCGACGCCCTCGGCCCGGCACCGGCCACCTGCCCCGGCGCCCGCTGACGGTTCCGGCGCTGCCGGGCCCGACGCTGACGGTTCCGGCGCTGCCGGGCCCGACGCTGCCGGTTCCGGCGTGGCGGGCCCGGCGTGGCGTGGCGTGGCGTGGCGGCGGGGAGTCGAGCACGCCACAGTTCCCGGTTCGGCGGGACAACCGCCCGCCCCGCCCGGATAGGCTCCCGGTGAGGCATGTGTCGCCGGCCGAGGCACGCGTCGCGGACGTCGAGCGGATGGAGGTGGCGTGGCCCGGACCTGGAAGGTGACGGTCAGCACCGACGTCCACGGCCACACCGCCGGCTGGGCGGAGACGGAGCTGGCTCCGCCCGCGACCACGCCCGACCCGAGCGCGGCGGCCTTCTTCGACGTGGACAACACGATGATGCAGGGCGCATCGATCTACTGGTTCGCCCGTGGGCTGGCCGCCCGGAAATACTTCACCACCGGCGACCTGGCCCGATTCGCCTGGCAGCAGATGCGGTTCCGGCTGCTCGCCACCGAGCACGCCGGGGACATGTCGCAGGCCAAGGAGGCCGCGCTCGCGTTCATCGAGGGCTGGCGGGTGGACGACGTGGAGCGGCTCGCCGAGGAGATCTTCGACGAGCTGATGGCCCCCCGGATCTGGGCCGGTACGCGCCGACTGGCGCAGCGCCACCTGGACGCCGGCGAGCGGGTCTGGCTGGTCAGCGCCGCCCCGGTGGAGATCGGCCGGGTGATCGCGGCCCGGCTCGGCCTGACCGGGGCGATCGGCACGGTGGCCGAGGTCGTCGACGGGGCGTACACCGGTCGGCTGGTCGGCGACCTGATGCACGGGCCGGCGAAGGCCGAGGCGGTCAACCAGCTCGCCGGGGTCGAGGGCCTGGACCTGAGCCGGTGCGCCGCCTACAGCGACTCCGCGAACGACCTGCCGATGCTCTCGACCGTCGGTCGGGCGGTGGCGATCAACCCGGACGGCACGCTGCTGCGGCAGGCCCGGGAGCGGGGCTGGGAGGTGCGCGACTTCCGCACCGGCCGCCGGGCGGTCAAGATCGCCGTACCGTCGACCGCCGCCGCCGGGCTGCTGGCCGGCGCGGTCACCGCCGGGATGGCGCTGCACCGCCGCCGCCGCACCGGCTGAACCGGGTCAGGGGCCGAACGGGTCGGGACGCCGCTCCAACAGCTTGTGCAGGGTCTGCTGGATGGTCTCCCGCACCTGGTCGGCGAGGTTGAAGACCACCAGCGGGTCGTCGGCAGAGTCGGTCAGATGCGCGGTGGGAATCGGCGGGCAGAACTCGATCAGCCACTTGCTCGGCAGCGGGACCATGCCGAGCGGGCCGAGCCACGGGAAGGTCGGCGTGATCGGAAAATAGGGAAGCTTCAGCAGCCGGGCCAGCGGCTTCACGTCGGCGAGCATCGGATAGATCTCCTCGCCACCGACGATGGCCACCGGCACGATCGGGGTGCCGGTCCGCAGCGCCGCCGACACGAACCCGCCCCGGCCGAAGCGCTGGAGCTTGTAGCGGTCGGAGTAGAGCTTGCCGACGCCCTTGAACCCCTCCGGGAAGACGCCGACCAACTCGCCGTTGCCGAGCAGCCGCTCGGCGTCGGGGTTGCAGGCGACCGTGCCGCCGGTCTTGCGGGCCAGCTCGGAGACGATCGGCATCCGGAAGACCAGATCGGCGCCGAGCAGCCGCAGGTAGCGGTGGTGGGGGTGCTGGTCGTGCAGGGCGGCGGAGAGGATCAGCGCGTCCAGCGCGACGGTGCCGGAGTGGTTGCCCACCACCAGGCCGGCGCCGTCGGCGGGCACGTGCTCCAAGCCGCTGACCTCGGTGCGGAACCAGTCGCGGTAGAGCAGCCGCAGCAGCGGGTGGAAGACCGACCCGGTCAGGTCGGGGTCGAAGCCGAACTCGTCGACCTCGTAGTCGCCAGAGAGCCGACGGCGCAGGAACGACAGGCCGGCGGCCACCTTGCGGTCCCAGTGGTCGCCGGGCCGGTCCGGCACCGCGCCGTTCGGAACGGCCGCCGGGGACAGCTCCGGGTCCGCCGGGGAGGCGGGCTGATCGGTCGCCGCCACGGGCTCCGTCGAGGGCAGGTGTCCGTTGCGCCGCGCCCGCTCCGCCGCCGGGCCGGCCTGGTCCGGCGGTACGTCGTACCGGCCGTTGATCCGGGCGCCGTCGCGCCGCTCGTCGGGCGGCGTCACGACCGCTCCCGCACGGCCGACCTGATCTGCCGGATCCCGTCGAGGACGGCCTGTTCCGCGAGGGCCAGCTGGTCCCGGGTCACCACCGTCCCGCCGTGGTGGGCGTGAATGAAGTCCTCGAAGGCGGCGGCGGTCGACCGGGGGGTGAAGCCGTACTCCCGCTCGAGCCGGGTGGTGTCGACCACCCGGCCGTGCACGAAGAGGTCGACCTGGTCCAGGCCGTACCGGCCGAAGCCGAGGTTGCGGGCCAGCGCCGCGGCGCCGGAGAGACCCGGTTCGAGCACCGGCACGGCGACGCGGCCGGCGCGCCGGATCGCCTGGGAGAGGGCGAGAACGCCGGGGCCGGCGACGTTGTACGTCCCCGGGTGGTCCTCGACGATCGACCGGTGCAGCACCTCCAGCGCGTCGTCGAAGTGGACGAACTGCAACCGGGGGTCCCGCCCGAAGACGGTGGGGACCACCGGCTGGGAGAAGTAGCGGGTGAGCGTGGTGTCGGCGGTGGAGCCGATGAACGGCGCGAAGCGCAGCACGGTGGCGGTGACGTCGGGTCGACGGCGGCGGAAGCCGCGGACGTACCCCTCGATGTCCAGGATGTCGCGGCCGAAACCGCCGCGCGGCACCTCGCGCGGCTCGGTCTCCTCGGTGAAGACGGCGGGATCGCGGAAGGACGCGCCGTACGCGGCGGTCGAGGACCGGACCACGACCTTGCTCAGCCGGGGTGCCCGCTGGCAGGCGGCGAGCAGCTGCATGGTGCCGATGACGTTCTGTTCCTTCATCCCCGCCCGGCCGCCGTGCTGCGGGTCGGGGGCGCTGATCAGCGCGAGGTGCACCACGGCGTCGACGTCGAGGTCGGCGAGGAGGCCGCCGAGCGAGCCGAGGTCGACCCGGATCCGCTCGACCCGGTCGAGCAGGTCGGTGAACTCGGCGCCGGCCTCCGGGGGGTCGACCCCGATCACCCGCTCGATCCTCGGGTCGGCTGCGAGTCGGGCCGCGACGTGCGCGCCCAGGTAGCGGCCGACCCCGGTGACGACGACGACCCCCGGAGCACCTGAGGTGCCACCGGGGGTCATGTCGCGCTCCTACCCCGGCAGGAGTGATCGAGCCGGGACAACCGCGGCCTGATCACTGAGCCTCCGAGGGTCGACAGTTGGCAAGTGGTGCCGGACGCCGGGCGTGGCCCGGCTCCGGTCACTTGCCGAGACGGCGACGCTGGACGCGGGTCTTGCGCAGCAGCTTGCGGTGCTTCTTCTTAGCCATGCGCTTGCGGCGCTTCTTGACCACCGAGCCCATACGACAGCCTTTCGATGCAACGTGCGGGGCGGACCGGATGACACCACCGGAGGTGGGGTCGACGATCGCTCTGGACAACGGACCGGACCAGCCTGGGGGGGCGGCGGGGCGCACCTGTGTGCGGTCACGGTCGGGCTCCAGGGTAGCCGGAGAGCGTCAGCAGGACCAACGCGCCCCCGTCAATGCCCGTTACATCGTGGTCGGCGGACCGACCGGGGGTGCGTCAGGCGGTTTCCTGAAAGGCGCCCCGGAGGTAGTCGTGGACCGCGTGCTCGGGCACCCGGAACGACCGGCCGACCCGGACGGCGGTGAGCTCACCGCTGTGCACGAGCCGGTAGACCGTCATCTTCGACACCCGCATGACCGCCGCCACCTCGGCGACGGTCAGGAACTTGACATCCGACAGCCGACCGTCGGACTGCGACCCGGCCATGGCTCACCGACCCATCCCATGCCCGGCGCGTGCCACCGGACGGGATCCTCCCGCCAGGACGGGCAACGCGCGTGTTACCAGTACGGTAGCGGGGCGGTTGTGACCGGCGCGATCCCTTCCTGCAACTGATCATGAACCGATTGCCGTTCCCACCCGCTTGAGCTGGCGTTTTCCGCCTCGTTGTGCCCCTCATCCCGTTGCCGGGACCGTGCGCGACCCCCGCCGACCAGCAGCGAGATGCCCGCGATGGCGGCCAGCACGCCGGTCAGCACCCCGAGGATGTCGCCGAGCACGCCGAGGATCTGCTGCTGGGTGACGGCGCTGAACTCGGTGTCCGGATGCCGGCAGCCCAGCTCCGCGACGATCCGCTCGCCCAACTCGCCGATCCGCTCCCGGTCCGGCGCCTTGACCGCGATGCCGCCCACCCGTTGGGTGCCCCAGAGCCGTTGGGCCGCGGTGACCGGGACGTGCACCTCGTCGTCCCGGTCGACACCGAGGCTCTGGCCGAGCGGCGCGAAGACGCCGATCACCCGGAACCGGACGCCGGCGAGCGCGACCTGCTGGCCGCGGACCGCTGTCCGGCGGCCACACCGCCCCGGACACCGGGGCGGCTGTGGCATCGGGCTGGAGCGGAAGGCGTCCGGTGGCTCCGATGGCGCCACCGGAGCCACCGGACGGGTGCCCCGGGCCGCTTCCGGACGCGGACCGGGGCTCCGCGCTGGGAGCGGCGTCCCAGTGTCTCAGGTCGGTCGGCGCCGCCGGACAGTGGTCGATCACTGAAGCCTCGACGCTCCGTCCACCTGGGAGGCGCCGGTGTCGGAGCGGATCACGCCGTCGCGCATCGCGATCTGCCGGCGGGCCCGGGCGGCCACCTCGTGGTCGTGGGTCACCATCACCAGGGCCACCCCGGAATCGGCGTTCAGCTGCTCCAGCAGGGCCAGCACCGCCTCCCCGGTCACGCTGTCCAGGTTGCCGGTCGGCTCGTCGGCCAGCAGCACGGTCGGGTCGGTGACCAGCGCCCGGGCGATCGCCACCCGCTACTGCTCACCTCGGCGACCGCGGACCGGCCGGCCGCGGCGAGCCGCGGCGAGTGGGTGCGGGCGCACCCGTCCATGCTACGGCGGTCCGTCGATGTCCCCACCGACCGCGCCGGCCGTCCACCGGCACCGGGGGACGGGACGCCGCTCAGGAGACAGCGGCGCGCACAGACCCGACGCACTCGTCGTGCAGGGTGGACCAGGGATCGTCGAACACCTCCTCGGACGCCTCCTCCACCGACCGGCGGTCGTGCACCACGGCCTTGAAGAAGTCGAGCAGCCGCCGTTCGCCGTACCGGTCGACGAGGTGCCGGACGGCCAGGTAGCCGATGCCGTAGCTGCCGCCGACCCGCTCGGCCGGGGCGTCGTCGGCCGGGGCGAGGCCATCCAGCCGGCCGTTCCAGCCGCCCCGGACCAGCCGGCGCACCTCGGCCAGCCCCGGGTAGCGGGCCAGCGGCTGTCCGTCGGCGCCCGCGTACTCGGCGAGCCCTTCCACCAGCCACCAGGTGGCCCTGCCCGGGTAGCCCCGGTCGGGCAGGGAGGCGGCGTGCGTCAGCTCGTGCCGCAGCAGCTGGCCGGCCCCCGTGGCGGGCAGTTCCTGCGCGTTGAGCACCACCTCGTGGTGATCGCCGCCGACGGCGACCGCGTACCCGCCGGTCCACTTCGGCCGGCCGCCGCCGTACCAGCGCTGCCACTCGGCGGGGCCGGCGTAGAAGATCCGGTACCGGTCGGGTGGGGGCCCGGCCACCACGTAGCCGTCGGCGACCCTCGCCGCGGCCTCGGCCTCGGCGAGCAGGCCGGGAAGCTTCCCGCGCAGCGCCGGCGTGGTGGCCACGATCGTCCGGGCGCCGACGGCGACCACCAGGTCGCTGATCTCCCACGGCCGGACGCCGCCGGGCGCCGAGCGGGACTCCTCGACGGCGACCAGCCGGAGCTGTCCGCCGGACTCCCGCCAGCGGGTGCCGGCCAGCAGCGGACTCGGGGTGCAGTCCGGCAGCACGAAGCAGTACCGGAAGGTGACTGGCAGCCGCCACTGCCCCGGTAGCCCCTCGACCGGGGTGGGCAGGGCGTCCGGCTCGGCCCGCCACACGGTCACCCGCAGCGCCCGCAGCGCGGCGAACCGCCGCCCGAGTCCGGGTCGGGCGGCCGGGTCGGCGATCGCCAGGAAGCCGGCGCGGTCGCCGTCGAGCAGGGCGGCGGCCTGGTGGCCGAGCTCGGTGGTCATCCGCTCCGCCAGCCGTCGCCCGGCCACGGTCGCGGGGGGCGTCGGTGCCCGAGCCG
>JAEVHO010000031.1 GCA_016802835.1 Micromonospora sp. ATA32
GGCACGATCCGGCTGAACCGCCTCACCCTGCGGGGCCGCCCGGGAGTGCGCGGCGCCCCTCGTCCCGCACTTCATGGACGACTGGGCCGGCCACCTCGTACACCGGGGGTGAACTCTTCGGCGTCCCGCACCGGACGCTGCACGCCGGCCTGGACGCCGTGCTGCGCGCCGCCCGGTTCGGCATCGGGATCAGTGCCCCGATGGCGCAGGAGTACGAGCGCCGGTACGGCCTGCCGTTCGTCGCCTTCGCCAACTGCGTCGCCGACGACGAGTTCGCGGACCCGGCGGCCCGTACCGGGGCCACCGGTACCGAGCTCGACCGCCCGGTCGAGCTGGTGTACGTCGGCGCGCTGCACCTGGACCGGTGGAAGACGCTGCTCGGGGTGGCCGACGCCGTCGACGCGGTGAACCGGGCCGGGCTGTCGGTGCGGCTGACCGTGCACGCCCCGGAGAAGGACCG
The DNA here is from genome assembly GCA_016802835.1 of Micromonospora sp. ATA32. Lineage (GTDB taxonomy): Bacteria > Actinomycetota > Actinomycetes > Mycobacteriales > Micromonosporaceae > Micromonospora. The sequence goes on from JAEVHO010000031.1 coordinate 461, forward strand.
CGCCTGGTACGGCCCCGCCTTCGCCGGTCGGCCGGCGGTCCGGCTCGGTCCGTCCCTGGCCGACGAGGAGGTGCCGGCCGTGCTGCGCGCCGCCGACGTGCTGCTGCACGTCGAGCCCTTCACCACGGCGCACCGCCGCTACGTCCGCTACTCGCTGTCGACGAAGCTCCCGCAGTACCTAGCGGCCGGACGGCCCGTCCTCGGGTACGGGCCCGAGGAACTGGCCTCGATGGCCCATCTGGACGCGACCGGGGCGGCCCTGCTGGTCGGGCGGAACGAACCCGCGCTGCTCGTCGAGCGGCTCACCGCGCTCTGTGCCGCCGCCGGGCTGCGCGACCGGCTGGCCCGCGCCGGCTACGCGTCCGCGCTGCGCCACCATCGCCGGACGCGGGTGGCCGCCGAGTTCGCGGACGTGCTCCGCTCGGCGGTGTCCCGCCCCGCCGAGCCGGTACGCGGTTCCGTGTGAGAGGCCAGGTGGAGATGACCGGGCGGTCGGAGTGGGTGGCACACGTCGGCCCCTTCCTGTTTCCCTGGGGCCAGGCGAGTTCCCGGCGGGCGTACGGCATCGCCCGGTCCCTCGCCGCGGCCGGTCACCACGTGGTGGTGGCCAGCGGCGAACACGGCCCGGAGCTGACCCGGATGCCCGAGGCCGACGGGCCGGGTTCGGTGTCCTACCTGGGCCTGGGTGAGGTCCCGCCGCCGCGCCGGCGGCGTGTCCCGCTGCGGTGCGCTGGCTGCTGACCTGGGCCGTGGCGGACGGTGCACTGGCTGAACGCCCAGCCGACCAGGCCGTCGCACGTCCTGCTCTACGGCGGCGACGCGCCGTACGCCGCCCACCTGCGACGGTGGTGCCGCCACAACGGCGTCCCACTGGTCGTCGACGTCGTCGACTGGTACAGCCCGCAGCAGATGCGGGGCGGGGTGCTCGGGCCGCCCTACCTCAGCGCCCGGCTGGCGCTCGGGTACCACTACCCCCGGTGCGACGGGGTCATCGCGATCAGTTCCTATCTGGACGACTACTACCGCAGCCGGGGGGCCCGGGTGCTCCGCGTCCCGCCCACGCTCGACGTGCGGCGGGTGCCGGTGGGCGACGACGGGGCCCGTCTGGGATCGGCCGAGCTGACGCTGGTCTACGCCGGCGCGCCCGGCAAGAAGGACCTCATCGACACCATGGTGCGCGCGGTGGAGCAGGTCAACGGGGCCGACCGGCGGATCGAGTTCCGGATCGTGGGGCCCACCGCGGCGCAGGTCACCGAACTCGTGGGTGGTCGGACCCCGCCCGGGGTCCGGGTGCTGGGCCGGATGCCGCAGCAGGAGGTGCCGGTTGCCCTGCGGGAGGCTGACTTCAGCGTCCTGCTGCGTCCGGAGGAGCGCTTCACCCGGGCCGGATTCCCCACCAAGTTCTGCGAGAGCCTGGCGAACGGGACGCCGGTCATCGCGAACCTGACCAGCGATCTCGGCAGCTACCTGACCGACGGCGCCGAGGGGCTGGTCTGCCGGGACCGCTCGGTGGAGGCGCTGGCCGAGACCCTGCGCCGGGCCCTGCTGCTGACCGCGGCGGACCGGGAGCGGATGCGCCAGGCGGCCCGTCGACGCGCGGTGGAGTCCTTCGACTTCCGCAGCTACGCCGAGCCGCTGGGCGAGTTCTTCGACGCTCTCCGGCGCTGAGCCACCGTCGCATGTTTGCGCCTCGTTGGGCGTTTTGCGTATCTCGTCCTCCAGCCGCCTCGTTGACCCGGTTGCCGCGTGGACACGCGCGGCGCCGGTCGGTCGCTTCCGACCGGGGACTCGCCGCACCCGCGCGCTGCGGACGTGCGGTGTCGACTGCCGGTGACGAACGGGGGATTGTCGAGTGGACGGTTCGACTGCGGGGCGCCGCGTACTGATAACCGGGGGTACCGGGTCCTTCGGCCGGACGATGACCCGCCGGCTGCTGGACCGCGACGTGGGCGAGATCCGGGTCCTCAGCCGCGACGAGGCCAAGCAGGACGCGATGCGCCGGGCCATCGGCGACGACCGGGTGCGCTATTACGTGGGTGACGTGCGGGATGCCGACACCGTGCTGCGCGCGACCCGCGAGGTGGACTTCATCTTCCACGCGGCGGCGCTCAAGCAGGTGCCGTCGTGCGAGTTCTTTCCCCTCGAGGCGGTCCGCACGAACGTGCTGGGCAGCGCGAACGTCATCGAGGCGGCCGAGCGCAACGGCGTCGGCTCGGTGGTGGTGCTGAGCACCGACAAGGCCGTCTACCCGATCAACGCGATGGGCATGAGCAAGGCCATGATGGAGAAGGTCGCCCAGGCCCACGCGCGTAACAACCCGCGCAGCCGGACCGTCGTCTCCTGCGTCCGCTACGGCAACGTCATGTACTCCCGGGGCTCGGTGATCCCGCTCTTCATCGAGCAGATCAAGGCCGGGGCGGTACCGACCGTGACCGACCCCGGGATGACCCGCTTCCTGATGTCCCTGGCCGACTCGGTGGAGCTGGTGGAGCACGCCTTCCAGCAGGCGAGAGCGGGGGACGTGTTCATCCGCAAGGCCGCCGCCTGCACCATCGGCGACCTGGTCACCGCGCTCTGCCAGCTGTTCGACGTGCCGGCCAAGTACGACGTGATCGGCGTGCGGCACGGAGAGAAGCAGGACGAGACGCTGGCGAGCCGGGAGGAGCTGGCCCAGGCCGACGACTTCGGCGACTTCTTCCGGGTGCCGATCGACGCGCGGGACCTCAACTACGCGCTCTACGTCACCGAGGGCGAGTTCGGCGGGCAGACCATCCGGGACTTCAACTCCGCGAACGCCCGGCGGCTGGACGTACCGGAGATCATGACGCTGCTGCGTACGCTGCCCGAGGTCCGGGCCGAGCTGGCCCTGCGGGACCCGGCGCTGGCGTCGTGAAGCTCGCCGTCACCGGAGCCGGTGGATTCCTCGGCTGGCACGTCCGGGTCCTCGTGCGCGCCCTCGGCTGGCCCGAGCCGACCGTCATCACCCGGACCGACCTGGCCGACCCCGCCGTGGTGGCCGCGAAGGTCAGCGGCGTGGACCGGGTGCTGCACCTGGCCGGCACCAACCGGGGCGAGCCCACCGACGTGGCGGCGGCAACGTCGAACTGGCCGCGGCGCTCGCCCGCGGCCTGCGGCGCTGCCCGCAGCCGCCGAAGACGGTGGTCTTCGCCAACTCCGTCCAGTGTGGCAACGGCACCCCGTACGGCGACTCGAAGGCGGTCGCGGCCGCCACCCTGACCCACGCGGTCGCCGGCTGTCAGCTGGTCGACGTACGCCTGCCGAACCTGTACGGCGAGCACGGGCGGCCCTTCTACAACTCCGTCGTCGCCACCTTCTGCCGGTTGCTCGCCGAGGGCGGCGAACCCGAGGTACGCGACGACCGCGAACTGACCCTGGTGCACGTCACCGACGCGGCGGCCCAGCTGATCGACGCGCCCCCCGCGGGAATCTGGGACGCCACCATGCCGGCGCTGCGGATCGGCGTCCGGACGCTCGCCGAGCGGTTGAGCGGATTCGCGGCCACCTACCGGACCGGCCAGATCCCGCCGCTGACCGACCGGCACGACGTGCGGTTGTTCAACACCTACCGGTCGCACTGCTTCCCCCTGCACTACCCGATGCCGCTGATCCGGCACGCCGACCAACGTGGCGACCTGGTCGAGGTGGTCAAGGCGCACGGCGGCGCGGGGCAGACCTTCTGCTCCACCAGCCACCCGGGGATCACCCGCGGCGAGCACTTCCACCTGGGCAAGGTGGAGCGCTTCGTGGTGGTACGCGGCACGGCCGAGATCCGGCTGCGCCGGATCGGCGACGACCGGGTCGTCCGGTTCTCCGTCGGCGGGCACGAGCCGGTGGTGGTGGACATGCCGACCATGTGGGCGCACAGCATCACCAACACCGGCCCGGAGGAGCTGCTCACGCTCTTCTGGACCAACGAACTCTTCGACCCGGCCCGTCCGGACACCTACCCGGAGCCGGTGTGCGCGCTGGCGGTGCCGGTGGGAGCGGGATGACGGAGCCGGCGACGCGGGCGAACGGGAGGGCGACGAGGTGACCAGAGTGATGACGGTGGTCGGCACCCGGCCGGAGATCATCCGGCTGTCCCGGGTGCTCGACCGCCTGGACCGCACGGTGGACCACGTGCTGGTGCACACCGGGCAGAACTGGGATCCGGCCCTGTCCGAGGTGTTCTTCACCGACCTGCGGCTGCGCCGGCCGGACCGCTTCCTGGAGGTCGACACGGCGTCGCTGGGGCGGGTCCTCGGCGGCGTGCTGACCGGGATCGAGGTCGCCATCGGCGACCTGCGGCCGGACGCGCTGCTGGTGCTGGGCGACACGAACAGCTGCATCGCCGCGCTGATGGCGCGCCGGATGCGGGTGCCGGTCTACCACATGGAGGCCGGCAACCGCTGCTTCGACCTCAACGTGCCCGAGGAGACCAACCGCAAGCTGGTCGACCACGTCGCCGACTTCAACCTGGTCTACACCGAGCATGCCCGCCGCAACCTGCTGGCGGAGGGGCTGCATCCGCGCCGCATCCTGCACACCGGCTCGCCCATGCGCGAGGTGCTGGAGCACCACCGCGAGGACATCGCCCGGTCGACCGTGCTGGACCGGTTGGAGCTGGCGCCGGGTGGCTACTTCGTGGTCAGCGCGCACCGGGAGGAGAACGTCGACGACCCGGCCCGGCTGCGGCGGCTGCTGGACTGCCTGCGCGCGGTACGCGACACCTGGCGGCTGCCGGTGCTGGTCTCCACCCACCCGCGCACCCGCAAGCGGCTGGAGGCGGTCAGCGCCGACGGCACCGAGCTGGACGGCATCGCGTTCCACGAGCCGTTCGGCTTCTTCGACTACGTACGCCTGCAGACGCAGGCCCGTTGCACGCTCTCGGACAGCGGGACGATCAGCGAGGAGGCCGCCATCCTCGGCTTCCCCGCGGTGACCCTGCGGGAGTCCATCGAGCGCCCGGAGGCGCTGGACGCCGGCGGGATCATCATGACCGGGCTGGACCCGGCCGGGGTGCTGGAGGCCGTCGAGGTGACCGTCGACCAGGTCGCCGCGCAGGGGGTGCCGTGCCCGGCCGACTACCGGGTCGAGGACACCTCCCGCCGGGTCGTCGACTTCATCCTCTCCACCGTCCGCCGGCACCACGACTGGGCCGGGATCCGGCACCCGGCCCGGCCCGCCTCTGGGATGGGGGACTGAGATGCATGTAGTGATCATGGCCGGGGGCAAGGGCACCCGGCTACGGCCGTACACCACGTCGCTGCCGAAACCCCTGATGCCGATCGGCGACAGCCACGCCATCCTGGAGATCGTGCTGCACCAGCTGGCCCGGTGCGGGTTCACCGACGTGACCCTGGCGATCAACCACCTGGGGTCGCTGATCCGTGCCTTCGTCGGCGACGGGTCCCGGTTCGGCCTGCGGGTCGAGTACGTGGAGGAGCAGGTACCGCTGTCGACCATCGGTCCGCTGTTCGGGATCCGGGACCGGCTGCCCGAGCACTTCCTGGTGATGAACGGGGACGTGCTCACCGACCTCGACTACGCCGACCTGCTGCGTACCCACGCAGCCTCCGACGCGCCGCTGACCGTGGCGACCTTCCACCGCACGGTGAAGATCGACTTCGGGGTGCTCGCCGTCGAGGAGGGTCGGGTGGTCGAGTTCAGTGAGAAACCCGTCCTCGACTACCACGTGAGCATGGGCGTCTACGGGCTCTCCGCCCGCACCATCGCGGCCTACCCGGCCGGGCTCGCGTTCGGCTTCGACCAGCTCGTGCTGGACCTGCTCGACCGGGACGACCCGCCGGCCAGCTACGACTTCGACGGCTACTGGCTCGACATCGGCCGGCCGGAGGACTACGACGAGGCGAACCGGACGTTCGACCAGATCCGGCCGCTGCTGCTCACCCCCCGGACCAGGGAGCCGGTGTGAAACGGGTGCTGCTCTTCGGGGCGTCCGGCTTCATCGGCGGCCACGTCCGGTCCGCGCTGAGCCCGTATGCCGAGCTGACCTGCCCCGGCCGCGCCGACATCGACCTGACCAGCTGTGACGTCGACGAGCTGGGCGCCCTGCTGCGCGCGGCGCGCGGACGCGGTGGTCAACTGCACCGGCCGGATGACCGGCCGCGTCGACGAGCTGGTCCGGGCGAACGTCGCGGTCACCGCCGCCCTGATCGAGGCGGTCGCCGCGGCGGCGCCGGGCGCGCGGCTGGTCCGGCTGGGCTCCGCCGGGGAGTACGGCCCGGTGCCGTACGGGCACGCCGTCACCGAGGACGATCCCGCGCGACCGGTGAGCGAGTACGGCGTCACCCACCTGGCCGCCACCCGGCTGGTCGAGCTGGCCGCCGCCGCCGGCCGGGTCGACGGGGTGGTGCTGCGGGTGTTCAACCCGATCGGCCCCGGGCTGTCCGAGGAGAACCTGCTCGGCCGGGTGGCCGCGCAGCTGCGCCGCGCGGCCCGGACCGGTGAGCCGGTCTCGCTCGGCCCGCTGGACTCGTACCGGGACTTCGTCGACGTCCGGGACGTCGCCGCCGCCGTCGCCTGCGCCGTCCGGGCCGAGCGGCTGACCGACCGGGTGCACAACATCGCCAGCGGTCGCGCCGTGCGGGTCCGGGAGGCGGTCCGGCTGATGGTCGAGGCGGCCGGGCACACCGGGGAGGTCCACGAGGACCGATCCGCGCCGGCCCGCTCCGCCGCCGTCGGCTGGATGTGCGGCGACATCTCCCGCGCCGCCCGTTCACTGGGCTGGACGCCCGCGTACGACCTGGCGGAGGCGGTCAAGGCCAGCTGGGTCGGCACCGGCCACTGAGCGCCGGCCGGGCCGCCGCGGGCGGCCGAGCGCCACCGGGCCGCGACCGGGCCGTCCGGCACCCCCCCGGGCGTAGGTCACCGGGACGACAACGAGAGGAAGACAATGTACCGAAGGATAGGTGTCGTCGGGCTCGGCTACGTCGGGCTGACGCTCGCCGCCGCGCTGGCCCGCAAGGGCTTCCAGGTGTACGGGGTGGACGCGAACCCGGCCGTGCTGGAGTCGCTGCGCGGCCGGCGGGCGCACATCTTCGAGCCGGGGATCGCAGAGGTCCTCGCCGAGCACGTCGCACTCGCTGCTGGTCGACGATGCCCTCCCGGCCGAGCTGGACGCGGTGGTGCTGAGCGTCTCCACCCCGGTGGACGAGCGGACCCGCCGTCCCGACCTGACCAACCTCGCCGCCGCGGCGCGGCAGGTGGCCCGCTGGTGCGGCCCGGAGACCCTGGTGGTCGTGCGCAGCACCGTGCCGGTGGGCACCAGCCGCCGGGTGGTGCTGCCGCCGCTGACCGACGCGTGGGGCCGGGCCCGGCTGGTGATGGCCCCGGAGCGGACCATCCAGGGACAGGCGTTGCGGGAACTGGTCGAGCTGCCGCAGGTGGTCGGCGGCCTGGACGCCGAGAGCCTGCGGGCCGGCCAGGACCTCTTCGGCGGGCTCGCCCACCAGGTCGTGCCGGTGTCCAGCCTGGAGGCCGCCGAGCTGGTCAAGCTCTCCAACAACTGCCACACCGACCTGATCTACTCGTACGGCAACGAGGTGGCGCTGATCGCGGAGCGGCACGGGCTGGACCCGCTGGAGGTCATCCGCGCCGCCAACCTCGACTACCCGCGGCCGAACCTGAGCCGCCCCGGGTACGTCGGCGGCGGCTGCCTCTCCAAGGACCCGTATCTGATGGTGGAGAGCGCGGGCGACCGGGGCACCTTCCTGGTCGACGCCGCCCGTCGGCTCAACGAACACCTCCCCGTGCACGTCGCCACCGCCGTGGTCGAGGAGATCCGCCGGCAGCGCGGGACCACGGCCGGCGCCCGGTTGGCGGTGCTCGGCTGGGCGTACAAGGGCTGGCCGCCCACCGACGACATGCGCGGCACCCCGATCGTGCCGATGATGCCGGTGTTCCGGGAGGCCGGGCTGGTGGTGCTCGGGCACGACCCGATGGTCACCGACGACGTCGTCCGGGCCCACGGCGGCGAGCCGACCAGCCTGGACAAGGCGTTCAGCGACGCCGACGCGGTGCTGGTGGTCAACGACCACCCCGACTACCGCGCGCTGGAGGTCGGGGCGCTTCTCGGCGGCGGCGGAGCGAAGCTGGTCTACGACTCGTGGCGGATCCTCGACGAGTCGGCGGTCACCGCCGCCGGCGCGCGGTACGCCGGCATCGGCTACCTCCCCGACCCGGACCGCGTCGCGGTCCCGGCCGGCGCCCGCCCCGGGCAGGCGTGATGCGGACCCTCGTGCTCGGTGGCGCCGGGTTCATCGGCATGCACCTGACCGAGCGGCTGGTCGCCGACGGGCACCGGGTGACGGTCGTCGACGACTTCTCCCGGGGGCCGCGACGACGCCCGGTTGGGCGCGTTGCGCGACCACCCGTCCGTCGACGTCGTCTCCGCCGACCTGAGCCGGGCCGAGGCCTGGGCGGCGCTGCCCCGTCGCTGCGACCAGATCTACCTGCTCGCCGCCGTGGTGGGCGTCCGCAACGTCGAGGCGGACCCGGGCCGGGTCATCCGGGTCAACACGCTGACCGCGATGCACCTGCTGGACTGGGTCACCCCCGGCGACCGGGTGTTCTTCAGCTCGACCAGCGAGGTGTACGCCGGGGGCGTCGACGCCGGCATCGTGCCGGTGCCCACCGGCGAGGACGTCCCGGTGATGGTCACCGACGTCGCCTCGCCCCGGTTCTCGTACGCGATCAGCAAGCTGCTCGGCGAGGCCGGCTTCATCCACGCCGCCCGGGCCCGGCGCTGCGCCGCGGTCATCGGCCGTTTCCACAACGTGTACGGGCCGCGGATGGGCGCGGACCACGTGATCCCGGAGATGGCGCTGCGCGCCCTCGGCGGGGAGGACCCGTTCCGGGTGTGGGGGGCCGACCAGTACCGCGCGTTCTGCTACGTGGACGACGCGGTGGAGGCGATGCTGCGGGTGATGAGCTGCCCGGAGGCTTCCGGGGAGATCGTCCACATCGGCAACGACAGCGAGCAGACCAACATCGCCGACCTGGCGAAGCTGGTGCTCCGGATGGCCGGCGCCAGCCCGGTGCTGCAACCGATGCCGGCGCCGGCCGGATCGGTGCACCGGCGCTGCCCCGACCTCGGCCGGCTGCGCCGGTTGACCGGCTTCGAGCCGACGGTGTCGCTGGAGGAGGGCGTACGACGCACCTTCGCCTGGTATCGCAGCTGGCTGGCGGGGGTGACCAGCCCGGTCGACGCGCGACGGTAGGACGTCCGTCCTCGCGGTACGACATCGACAGCACGAGAGGTGACCGGCGGGAAACCGCCGGTCACCTCGTGCGTAGCGGCTGCAGGCCGTTCGTCGCCGCCCGGTTCCGCGCCCGGGCCAGCAGCACCACCGTCGCGAGCGGCAGCGCGTACTTCAGCTGGAAGGCGATGATGTTGTCGAAATCGGCGCTGATCACGCCGACGAGCGCCCACACCATCGGGGCCAGCAGCTTGGGTGCGAGCGCGGCCTGCTGTCTGGCCCGCAGGTAGTAGCGCCGGGCGAATCGCACGATCATGCCGAGAACGGCGAACGAGACCAGGCCGCCGAGCGGCCCGAAGTTCATGATCGCCTCACCGGTGATGCCGTAGACCTTGCTCGACCTGCCCTCCGCCGCCAACGCCTCCGGCCCGTACAACAGCTGCGAGCCCACGTCGAGCTTGCTGGTGGGGCGTTCGGGCAGAAGCACCCGGGGTACGAAGACGGACAGGCCCGCGAGGTAGGTGGACCCGTACGCCGGCACGACGCTGTGGTGCAGGTGACGGTCCAGGATCACGGCCTGCACATCGGCCCGCCCCAGATCGCCGGTCAGCATGGTCGGCAGGTCCCGACCGGTCTCCGACGAGACCTCCTGCACCGTCCGGGTGCCACGCGCCACATCGAGCACGCTGGTGCCGGCGGTCTTGTAGAGGCCGTAGGCGTACAGGAACACGAGCACCACCGCGGTGAACGTGAACATGGCCTTCCTGGAGATCTCACGAACCATCAGGTGCACGAGGATCAGGCACAGCAGGACGGGCCACAGTGTGCTGCTGCGGCTCCCCTTCAGACCACCCACGAAGAACTGGGTCACCGCGAGCCCGATCAGCAGCAGTACCAGCAGACCCGGGCGCCGGGCGAGCGTGCCGCGCCAGCGTACGACCACGAGCGCGAACAGGATGGCGGGGAAGGCTTCGGCGAGGATGATGAGCCAGCCCATGCCGGCCAGTTCCGGTCGCAGGAAGGTCCCGGTCATCACGGTGATGAAACCGGCGGGGCCGCCGAACCTGGCGATCTCCGCACCGAAGGCCACGATGCTGACCAGGGCGGCGAGCAGGCCGAACCGGTAGAACGCACGGGTGTCCAACTCCCTGGTCGGTCGGCGTCGCCCGCCGCGGCTCGGAATGGCGACCACGCACCGGTAGATGACCAGGCCGATCACGTTGAAGACGGCGAGGGTGCCGATTGCCTGCTGCCAGTCGGGCGGGTCGTAGACACGCTTCACCCAGTGGTCCAGTGCGACGTGCAGGATCGGGGTCAGGTAGAAGAAGTGGAAGCCCGTGAGGCCCAGGTAGGCTCGCGGGTCGAAGATGTCGGTCCGCAGGCGGAACCACTTGACCGTGTCCACGCCGATGAGGATTCCGCTCAGCGTGACCGGCACCAGGAACCAGTGCCGCACGCTCGGCACCAGGATGGCCAGCACGATGCTGAGCGAGGTCACCAGGACGGTGGCGAGCGCTCCGTCGCCGCTGTGTCTGCGTTCGGTCCCGGCCCCTTCGGCAGGCGCGGTGGTGACGTGCCGCGTACCGACACTGACTGCGGTCACAGCGATCCCCCTTCGGCACCTCGGTGCCAGGCATGGTGATGGTCGATCCGCCACAACGTCCGCCACTGCCGTACGACGTGGTCCAGCGTGAACGGGGACGAGCGCAGCGCCTGGCTGATCCGGTGGCGTCCGGTGGAATCCAGCGCGGCCCGCGCCGTCGCGGCGTCGGCCCAGGCGTCGGCCCCGGCGGACAGGGGCACCAGGGTGATCCCGCGGACGAGAGCGGCGAGTTCCCGCAGGCACCGCAGGTCGGTCGCGACGACCGGCACGCCGGCGGCCAGGGCTTCCAGGATCACGCCCGGCAGGCCCTCCCGTACGGACGGGAGCAGCAGGACGTCCGCGGCGGCCAGCACGGGCCCGATCTCGTCGACCTCGCCGGCGAGAACGACGTGCGGGTCGGTCGCCACGTCCGGGTGGGGCGCGGTGAGGTCGGCGGTGCCGCCCGGGCCGGCGACGAGCAGCCGGGTGTCGGGCCGCAGCGCACGGGCCGCCCGGTGCACGTCAACGAGGAACGCCCGGTTCTTCTCCGGGGCGGCCCGGCCGAGGTATCCCAGCACGAGCGCGTCCGCCGGCAGCCCCCACCGCCGCCGTGCGGCCTGTCGGTCCCAACCGTCGATCCGGTCAGTGGAAACGCTGTTGTAGAGGACCCGGTACCGGGGATCGCGTGGTCGGTCACCGGCGAAGGCCAGTGCCGCCGGGGTCACCCCCAGCACGTCGGTCGCGGCGTACGGCAGCAGCGACCTGAGCAGCGCACGTTGCGCCCGCCGGCGACGGGTCCCCGCCCGCCCGTCGCCCTCGCTCCACATCCGGGCCACCCGCACCGGAACGCCGCCGAGCCGCGCCGCCAGCAGAATCAGCGCACTGGTCAGGCTGACGTGGGAGACGACGACGTCGGGTCGCAGGGACCGCAGGCACCGCCACATCCGCAGCGGGAAGGAGCGTTTCGGCCGCAGGGGGCACTGCCGCAGCTGGGCGCCGGCAGCCCGGAACTGCCCGGCGAGCGTGCCCTCCCAGCCGGCCAGGGTGACGAAGGTCTGGTGCGCCTCCCGGGACGGCAGGGCACGGCAGATGTCCAACGACGCGGTCTCGATGCCGCCCCGGTCGAGGCAACCGACCACGTGCGCGACCCGGACGGGTCGCGGTGGCGCGGCGGGCGGCCCGGTGGGTGCCGGCTGCCGGGCAACCTCGACCGAGGCCGGCCCGCTCCGACTCCGCGCGGTGAACATCAGTCGTTCTCCTCATCGTGATGTGACGTCCGGTCGGTCGCGCCGGGTCAGCTGGCGGGGATCAGCGCCCGACGCCGTCGCCTGCCGACCGCCCGGTAGAACGTCTCGCGTCGGGGCACCAGGGCGTTCCGGGAATACCGTTGGGCCTGCGCCAGGTTCCGCGCGGACGCCGCGGCCAGCCGTTCCGGATCCGCCAGCATGTGGCCGATCGCCTCGGCGAGCGCGCCGGATCGTCCGGCGGGACCAGGTCCTCCGGCGGCAGCAGCCTCGGGGATCCCGCCCACCCGCCGTGGCCACCGCCGGAAGTGCCCGCGCCATCGCCTCGATGAGAGCCCGCGGCAGCCCCTCGGTCCGGGACGGCATGACGAAGAGGTCGGCCGCGTCGAGCTGCCGCGCAAGGGGCTCTCCCGGTGGACACCAACCCAGGAACCGGACCCGGTCCCCGACGCCGCGGCGGGCCGCGAGCCGCTCGAGGTGGGCCCGGAACCGGCCGGTTCCGATGTGCGCGAGCCGCACCCCGACCCCGCCGGACGCCAGCCGGGCCACCGCCTCGATGAGCGTGTCGATGCCCTTGTACAGCTGGTCCATCGTGCCGACCGCGACGAGCGTCGGCTCGGCACCCGGCCGGCCGGTGCGGGCTCGGGTCACGAACGCGGTGGGGGGCAGGTCGATGCTGGACGCGGCCATGGTCGGCACGCCAGGCTTCGCCGGGTAGCGCGACTGCAGGTAGGACTCGGTCACGTAGGACGCGGCGACCGCGGACCCGCACTCGCGGCGCAGCCGGGCGGCGAAACGACGTCGGAGCACGGGCCGCAGCGGATGACGGATGACGCCCGGCGCGAACACGTCGTAGGGATCGGCCACGACCTCCAGGCCGTACGGCAGATATCGGCGGTCGCGCTCGTCGGCCAGGAGCGTGCCGATGGCGGACGGCACCCGGAGGATCACGGCGTCCTCCCCGGCGGCGGCGCTCCGCACGGCCGCGCCGATCGCCCGGCGTACCGAGAGGTACTGCCGCGGGCCGATGTAGTGCGCGATCGGCCAGACCACGACGCCGTCCCCGTCCACCCGCCGCGCACCGTCGTCGACCTGGTCGACGTCCTGGACCCGGGCCACCAGCCGCACCCGGTCGAACGCGGACAGGTACCGGGTCCAGAACCCGTGATCCGGGCCGTCCACCGTCCACACCGCACCGTCCGGGGTACGGGAGAACCGCGCCTCCGACGTGACGACGACCCTCATCGGCCCAGCCCGCCGCCCGCGACGGCTTCGATGGTGTCGGCGACCTGGACCGCCGATCTGCGGTTGTCGAACAACTCCGTCATCCGCTGCCGGGCCGCCCTGCCCCGCGCCGGGAGCGTGCCGCTCTCGAAATCCCGGTATGCCTGCGACAGCGCCGCGGTCAGCGCCGGTACGTCGTTCATCGGGACGACCCAACCGGAGTGCTCGTCGACCGTCTCGGGAAGGCCGCCGGCCTCGCTGACGATGCTCGGGACCGCCATCGCGCCGGCCTCGACCGCCGCCCCGTGACTCTCGCCCAGCGACGGGCTGACGCTCACGTCCGCGGCCGCGTACCACGGCCGAACGTCCGCCACCGTCTCCAGCCAGGTGATCCCCGGGTCGCCAACGACGTCGAAGCGGTCGATCAGCTCCCGGCGGTGCCCCTCGCCGGCCGCGGTCCAGCCGCCGCCGACCACGAGCAGGTGCACCCGGGGGTGCCGTTCCCGAAAGCTGCGCCAGGCCGGGAACAACACGTCATGCCCCTTGATCCCGCGCCCGCGGTTGATCAGTCGGATCGGCGGATAGACGTACGCGACCATGATGGCCAGGAAGGTGTCCTCGGAGATGCCGAGTTCCGCCCGGGCCTTCGCCCGCGCGTCGGCGGCGGCGCGCTGGTCGTACCGCTCGCCGCGCGGTTCGTCGTCGTCGGACCAGTCCGGTCGGTGGCGATCGGTGTTGACCCCGTAGGTCGCCACCGGCCGGCGCTCGGGCGGGCAGCCCAGCTCCCCGTACCGGTTCGACGCGTGCTGGCAGCCGCAGATGATGACGTCGTCGAGCCGCCAGAGCAGCCGTTCGACGGGCCGGATCACAGGGGACTCCAGATAGAGCGGCCCGGCCACCATGTGCACTCGGCGTACCGGCAGGCCGAGGGTGGCGAACCTGCCGGCGAACGCGGACGCGAGCAGGTGGTAGTGCAGGACGTCCGGTCTGATCCGGCGGATCAGCGCGCGCAGGCCGAGCAGCCCGCGCAGGCTCCCGGGGCCGAGTTGGAAGTCCAACGGGGATTCCGCCACCTCGAAGCCGCGCCGGCGCAGTTCGAGGGTGAGCCGACCGTCGCCGGGCGGCAGGATGACGATCACCTCGTGCCCGCGTTCCCGCAGCTCCTCGACCTGCGGCAGGATCCACATCCCGCCGCTGTTCGTCTTCAGCAGCACCGCCACCCGCAGTCGCCGCGCCGCCGGTGGCACGCCGTCGGGCTTCGGGTTTCGGGTCCGGTGATGGCGTCCCGGGTTCGCTCTCATCGGGCTGGCACCCCCTTGACGACGGTGTGTGCCGGGGTGTCACGGACGACGCAGGCCGCGGCGCCGACCGTCGCGCCGGTGGCGACATGACGCTCCTGCAGGACGACCGCCCCGGCCCCGACCAGGGCGCTGTCGTCCACTCGGCAACCGCCGGACACGGCGGCGAGCGGGTTGACCGACACGAAGTCGCCCAGTACGCAGTCGTGCCCGACCGTCACGTTCTGGTTCAGGTGCACATGTCGGCCCATGGTCACGTTGGTGGTGACCCGGGCGCCGGGGAAGACCAGGAGACCCTCGCCGTAGCTCGCATCGGGCCCGATCGTCGCGGCCGGGTGCACCAGCACCGCCGCCGGCAGTCCGTACCGGTCCGTCCGCTCGACGATCCTGCGTCGTACGGCCGGCTCGCCGATCCCGACGGCGATGTGGGTCCCGTGCGGGAGCGCCGCCAGGGCGTCGACGGAACCGAGGTACGGCACGTCGAGTCGCTGCACCCGCTTGCGGTTCAGCTCGCTGGGGGGCGTCGTCGACGAAACCGAGTACGCGCCAGACGGGGCCGTCGTCGCGGGCCCGGTTGATGGCGGCGATGATCCCCAGCACCTCCCGACCGTGCCCGCCACAGCCGATGATGGCGATGTCCACGCTCATGTGGCCCCCTTCCCGAGCCTTCGGCCCGCACCGCCCGCGCCGGCGACGGCGTGCACCCTGCTGCCGGTGAACTCGCGGGCCGTGGCGCAGCCGGGTGCCGTGATCCCCTCGCGACGCAGGACGACCACCACGGTCCGGGCGAGGATGTGCAGGTCGAGCCGGATGCTGCGGTTGTCGACGTACCAGGTGTCGTAGGCGAACCGCTGTTCCCAGGTCAACGCGTTGCGCCCGTTGACCTGCTGCAGGCCGGTGACGCCGGGACGGACCTGGTGCCGACGGAACTGTTCGCGGGTGTAACGATCCAGGTAGGACGGGAGCAGCGGGCGTGGTCCGACGAGGCTCATGTCGCCGCGCAGCACGTTCCACAGCGTCGGCAGCTCGTCGAGGCTCGTCGCCCGCAGCCAGGCGCCGAGGCGGGTGAGCCGTGAGCCGTCGCCGGCCGGCCCGGCCGCGGCGCCGTGCACCGACATGGAGCGGAACTTGACCAGGTTGAACAGTTCCGCGTGCATGCCCGGCCGCGGCTGCCGGAACAGCACGGGTCGTCCCATCGTCACCGCGACGGCGATGGCGATGGCGAGCATGAGGGGGCTGGCCAGAACCAGCGTCACGGCGGCGACGACGATGTCCAGCCCGCGCTTGCTGATCTCGTAAGCCCGGCTCTGGGCCGTCATCCGCGCTTCTCCAGGAACTGCTCGATCGCACCGAACAGGCGGTCCGCGTCCGGGCCGGTCAGGACGACCCGCTGGGCAGGGAGATGCTGGTGGCGAACAGGCGGTCGGCGGCGCCGGTCACCGCCGCCGGGTGGTCGGCGTACACCGGCTGGCGGTGCATCGGCTTCCACATCGGCCGGCTCTCGATGTCGTGCGCGGCGAGGTGTCCACCGAGCTGGTCGGCGCTCCATCCCGCGACGGGCGAATCCACGACGAGGGAGGTGAGCCAGCAGTTCGAGCCCGGGTCGCCGTCACCGAGGATCCGGGTGCCCGGTACCGCGGCGAACAGCTTCGTGTAGCGCTCACGGATCGCCCGCCGTCGGTCGATCATCGCGGTCAACCGGCAGAGTTGCGCCCGGCCCAGGCCGGCGAGCACGTTGCTCAGTCGGTAGTTGTAGCCGACATCGCGGTGTTCGTAGTGGGCGACGGGCTCCCGGGCCTGCGACGACAGGTGCCGGCAGCGGGCGATCAGCGCGGCGTCTTCCGAGACGAGCATCCCGCCGCAGGAGGTGGTCATGATCTTGTTGTGGCTGAAGGAGAAGACGCCCACCCGCCCGAAGGAGCCGGCCGACCGCCCGTCCCGGGTCGAGCCGAGCGCCTGGGCGGAGTCCTCCACGACCGGGATGCCGGCATCGGCGCAGATCGGGAGCAGCCGCCCGTAGTCGGCGCACGAGCCGTTGATGTCCACCGTCATGACCGCGGCGACCCGCTGCCCCGCGGTACCCAACCGGCGGAGCAGGTCCGGTAGCAGCGCGACGTCGAGGTTGCCGCTGCCCGGCTCGCAGTCGATGAAGACGGGTCGGGCGCCCGTGTACATCACGGCGTTCGCGGTCGCCGCGAAGGTCAGCGTGGGCACCACCACGACCGTGTCCGGCCCGGCGCCGACGGCCAGCAGGGCCAGGTGCAGAGCGGCGGTGCCGGAGCTGACCCCGAGGGCGTGTCCGATGCCGACCCGCTGCGCCACCTCCCGCTCGAAGGCGCCGATCTCCGGTCCGTCGGGATCGAACCGGCCCGAGCGGACCGCCCGCATGACGTATGACTCCTCCAGCGGTCCGAGGTCCGGCGGGGAGAGGAAGATTGTTCCGCTCATCCTCGGGTCGCCCTCCGCCGGCCAACCGCCCAGCGGTCGACGAACGCGGGACGGCATGGCAGATCCACGTCGTGGCCTCCGGGCTGCTAGTGATAAGGGAACAAAAGCGTTCTATCACGAGCTATCGCACCAGATGGCCGTTTTAGGCAACATGCAGCGGTTTCGGGTCCTGGTCAAGGCCGCCGGTGGCGGCAGGTGGAGCGCCGACAGCCCGAATCGCCGGTCGCCGGGCGCCCAGCCGGGTCACGGCCAGTCGTCGCCGGCGTCCAGCCGCCGGTCGAGCAGGGTGCGCAGCGGGACGGACTCGCCGTCGCGGCCACCCCGGCCGAGGACCAGCGGAGCGGGATCGGGCCGTGGGTCGGCCCCGAAGAGCCGCGCGCGCAGACTGGCCGGGACGGTCAGCAGGTGGAACCGGCCCGCGGTGTCGACGGCGCGGGTGCGGGCGCGGTCCAGGTACCAGCCGGTGAGGCGGGTGCGATAGCTGCTCCGGCCGTCGTAGGACCGGGCGGTGAGTCGAGTTGGTGCGCAGGCCACGCCGGGTCGCCTCGGCGGCGAACCAGACCACCAGGTCCGCGGCAGCCGCCTGTTCGGCCGCCAGGCGCCGCGCGTCCGCATCCGCGTGCGCCCGTACCGCCCGCTGTCGCCGCTCCGCCATTCGAGGCCGTCGCGTCACCCACGCCGCGACCGTACGCCGCCTGCCCGCCCGCCTGCCTGCCCGACGCCGGCCTGGCGAGCTGAGTCCCAACCGCCACAGGCGACTCAGGCCAGGCGCCCTGCGGAGCGCTTCGGCCATCGCGTCGTTGGCCGTGGCGGCGGCGTGCCCCCACCCCGGCCCGGCCGCTGCTGCGGCCGCCCCGGGAACCACCCCGATCGCCCCGCGAACCGCCCTGCCGGCCCTGGCCACCGTCCTGGCCACGCTGCCCGTCGCCCTGGCCACGCTGCCCGTCGCCCTGGCCACGCTGCCCGTCGCCCTGGCCACGCTGCCCGCCGTCCTGCCCGCGCTGGCCGCCGCGCTGGCCGCGACCGCCGTCCGGCTGTGCCCGGCCGGGGTCGGACTCCGTCTCGTCCTCCAGCCGCAGGGTCAGCGAGATCCGCTTGCGCGGCACGTCCACGTCGAGCACCTTGACCCGGACGACGTCGCCGGACTTCACCACGTCGCGCGGGTCCTTGACGAAGGTCCGCGACATCGCCGACACGTGCACGAGGCCGTCCTGGTGCACGCCCACGTCGACGAACGCGCCAAACGCGGCCACGTTGGTGACCACACCCTCCAGCAGCATCCCCGGTGCCAGGTCGCTGATCTTCTCGACCCCCTCGGCGAAGGTCGCCGTCTGGAACGCCGGCCGGGGATCCCGGCCCGGCTTCTCCAGCTCACCGAGGATGTCGGTGACGGTGGGCAGGCCGAAGGTGTCGTCGACGAAGTCGGTGGCCCGCAGGCCGCGCAGGATGGCGCTCCTGCCGATCAGGGAGCGCAGGTCCTGCCCGGTGCTGGCGAGGATCCGCCGCACCACCGGGTACGCCTCCGGGTGCACGCTGGAGAAGTCCAGCGGGTCGTCGCCGCCGGGGATCCGCAGGAAGCCCGCGGCCTGCTCGAACGCCTTCGGGCCGAGCCGGGGGACCTTCTTCAGCTCCGAGCGGGAGCGGAACGGGCCGTTGGCGTCCCGGTGCAGCACGATGTTCTCCGCCAGCCCGGCGCCGATGCCGGAGACCCGGGTCAGCAGCGGTGCGGAGGCGGTGTTCACGTCCACGCCGACCGCGTTGACGCAGTCCTCCACCACGGCGTCCAGCGAGCGGGACAGCTTCACCTCGGAGAGGTCGTGCTGGTACTGCCCCACCCCGATCGAGCGCGGGTCGATCTTGACCAGCTCGGCGAGCGGGTCCTGCAGCCGCCGGGCGATGGAGACCGCGCCGCGCAGCGACACGTCCAACCCGGGCAGCTCCTGTGAGGCGTACGCGGAGGCGGAGTAGACCGACGCGCCGGCCTCGGAGACCACCACCTTGGTCAGGTTGAGCTGCGGATGCCGCTTGATCAGCTCACCGGCGAGCTTGTCGGTCTCCCGGGAGGCGGTGCCGTTGCCGATCGCGATCAGCTCGACGCCGTGCGCGCCGGCCAGCCGAGCCAGGGTCTCGATCGAGGCGTCCCACTGCCGGCGCGGCTCGTGCGGGTAGATGGTGTCGGTGGCGAGCACCTTGCCGGTGGCGTCCACCACGGCGACCTTCACCCCGGTGCGCAGCCCCGGGTCGAGTCCCATCGTCGGTCGGGTGCCGGCGGGCGCGGCCAGCAGCAGGTCACGCAGGTTGGTGGCGAAGACCCGGACGGCCTCCTCCTCGGCCGTCTGCCACAGCCGCATCCGCAGGTCCGCGCCGAGGTGGATGAGGACCCGGGTACGCCAGCCCCAGCGCACCGTGTCGGCCAGCCACCGGTCGGCCGGGCGCCCGGCGTCGGTGATGCCGAACCGGCCGGCGATGGCCGCCTCGTACCGGCTCGGACCGGTGGGCGCCGCGTCGGCTCGCCGGCCTCCTCGGGCTCCATGGTCAGGTCGAGCACGCCCTCCTTCTCGCCCCGGAGCATCGCCAGGATCCGGTGCGACGGCAGCTTCGGGTACGGCTCGGAGAAGTCGAAGTAGTCGGCGAACTTGGCGCCGGCAGCCTCCTGGCCGTCGCGTACCCGGGAGACCAGCCGGCCCCGCGACCACATCTGCTCGCGCAGCGTGCCGATCAGGTCGGCGTCCTCGGCGAAGCGCTCGATGAGGATCGCCCGGGCGCCGTCCAGCGCGGCGGCGGCGTCGACGACGCCCCTGTCGGCGTCGACGTACCCCGCGGCGGCGGCCTTCGGCTCCTGCGTCGGGTCGGTGAGCAGCACGTCCGCGAGGGGTTCCAGCCCCGCCTCGCGGGCGATCTGCGCCCGGGTCCGCCGCTTCGGCTTGTACGGCAGGTAGATGTCCTCCAGCCGGGACTTCGAGTCGGCCGCCATGATCTGCGCTTCCAGAGCCTCGTCCAGCTTGCCCTGGCCGCGGATGGACTCCAGCACCGCGGCGCGTCGCTCGTCCAGCTCGCGCAGGTAGCGCAGCCGCTCCTCGAGGGTACGCAGCTGGGCGTCGTCGAGCAGGCCGGTGGCCTCCTTGCGGTAGCGGGCGATGAACGGCACGGTGGAGCCGCCGTCGAGCAGCTCCACGGCGGCGCGTACCTGGCGTTCGGCGACGCCGAGCTCCTCGGCGATCCGATGGTGCACAGACTGGGTCACGATCTTGATCCGCCTTCTCCGGTGGGTTCCGCCCTGCATTGTGCCGGCCGACCCGAGGTTCGCGCCGGGGAGGCTGCGCTAGCGTGGCGATCATGGACCAACCTGCGGATCCGCGGGCGCGGCGGCTCTTCGGCGGCAGTGCCCGGACCCTCGGTGACCTCGCCACCAGCCCCTTCCGCGCCGACCGGGACCGGATCGTCGGCTCGCCGTTCTTCGCCCGCCTCGGCGGGGTGACCCAGGTGATCAGCCCGGTCGGCTCCGGCCTGCTGGTGCACAACCGGCTCACCCACAGCCTCAAGGTGGCCCAGGTGGCCCGCGCCGTCGCCGAGCGGCTCACCGCCGACGAGCGCCGGCGCGAGCAGCTGGACTCCCTCGGCGGCTGCGACCCGGACGTGGTGGAGGCGGCCGCGCTCGCCCACGACCTCGGGCACCCGCCCTTCGGGCACCTGGGGGAGCGGGTGCTGGACCGGCTGGCCCGGCAGCGCCTCGGCCTGGCCGACGGCTTCGAGGGCAACGCCCAGTCGTACCGCATCGTGACCAGCACCGAAATCCGGGGCGCGGCCACCACCGGGCTGGACCTGACCGCCGCGGTCCGGGCGGCGATGCTGAAGTACCCGTGGACCCGACTGGATCATCCGGACCCGCACCCCCGGTTGATGGAGCCGCCGCCCCGGGGCGCCGCCGTGCCGCCGGACGACCCGGAGAGCGGCTCGTCGAAGTTCGGGGCGTACCGCACCGAGCTCGACGACCTGCGGCAGGCCCGGGAGCCGTTCGTCGGCCGGATCCCGGACTGGCAGCAGACCGTCGAGGCGTCGATCATGGACACGGCCGACGACATCGCGTACGCCATCCACGACGTCGAGGACTTCTACCGGGTCGGGGTGCTCCAGCAGGGCGCGGTCGCGGCCGAGCTGATCGCCTGGCAGCGCGAGGGCGGCCACCTGCGGGTGATCACCGACGCCGCCCTGGACGCGCCGCCCGCCGGCCTGGCGCGGCGATCGAGCGGCTGCGCCGGCAGCTGCACCGCAAGGACGGCTGGATCGCCGACGACGAGGCGTTCGCCGCCGCCATCGAGCACGTCCGGCAGGAGTTGGTGGAGGGGCTGCTCGCCCTGCCCTTCGACGGCTCGATCGAGGCGGAGCAGTACGTCGCCCGCTTCTCCGCCCGCTGGTCCACCCGGTTCGTCGAGTCGATCAGGGTGACCCCGGAACCCTCGGTGCGCTCCGGCTACGTGCAGCTCGCCCAGGCCCAGTGGCACGAGGTGCAGGTGCTCAAGTTCGTCCACCACCGGTTCGTGCTGGCCCGCCCCGACCTCGCCCTGCACCAGCGGGGGCAGGCCCGGCTGCTCGGCACCCTGGTGGAGGCGCTGTGGGAGTGGCTGCTGGATCCCGAGGAGGAGTCCCGCCTGCCGCGCCGGCTGCACGACCTGGTCGAACTCGCCGAGGCGGAGCTGCACCCGCGTACCCCGGACCGGGTCGGCAAGGCCCGCGGCCGGGCGATCGTCGACTTCGTCGCGCAGCTCACCGACGGTCAGGCGGTTGCCATGCTGGACGTCCTCTCCGGGCGCTCCGGCGCGCTCTGGACCGACGCGTTCGTGCTCTGACCGATCAGGCGACCGCCTGCCACCAGCCGTCCACCGCGGCCGGGTCGTCCACCACCACCCGCTCGCCGGGGCGCGGCACGGCCAGTCGGACGTCCCGGGCCTTCGCCTCGGCCCACAGCCGGTCCACCGGCTCGGCCCAGTCGTGCAGGGCCAGGTTGAAGGTGGCCCAGTGCACCGGGATGAACAACCCGCCGCGCAGGTCGAGGTGGGCGGCGACCGCCTCCTCCGGGAACATGTGGATGCTCGGCCAGGCCCGGTCGTACGCGCCGATCTGCATCAGCGTCACGTCGAACGGCCCGTGTTCGGCGCCGATCTCGGCGTACCCGTCGAAGTAGCCGGAGTCGCCGGTGTAGAAGACCTTCCGCCGCGAGCCGGCCACCACCCAGGAGCTCCAGAGCGTGCCGTCGCGGCGCAGGCCCCGGCCGGAGAAGTGCTGGGCGGCGGTGGCGGTGATCTCCAGGCCGCCGACCTGGTGGCTCTCCGCCCAGTCCAGCTCGATGATCCGCTCCGCCGGTACGCCCCACCGGTCCAGGTGCGCCCCGACCCCGAGCGGCACCAGGAACGGCGCGGACTGCCCGGTCAGCAGCCCCTGCACGGTCGCCATGTCGAGGTGGTCGTAGTGGTCGTGCGAGATGAGGATCGCGTCGACCGGGGGCAGCTCGTCGAGACGTACCGGGGGTTCGTGCAGGCGACGGGGGCCGAGCAGGGCTGACGGGGAGCACCGGTCGCTCCATACCGGGTCGATCAGCACCCGGTGGCCCTCGATCTCGATCAGCGCCGAGGCGTGGCCGTACCACACGACGTTGAGTTCCGGGTGGGTGTCGGCGACCGCCGGCTCGGCGTGCGGGCGCAGCAGCGGCACCGCGCTGGCCGGGCGTCGGCGCTGCTTGCCGAAGAGCAGCTCCCAGAGCAGGTTGCGGCCGGTGTCGCCGACCATCGTCCGCGTGCTGGCCCGGTTGTGGAACGTGCCGTCGCGGAACTGCGGGGAGCGCGCGGCCCGCTCCGCCCGGGCGCCGGTCAGCCGGCCGCCGAGCGCCGCCGGCACGTCCCGGGCGACCCAGGCCAGACCGGCCCAGCGCCGCCAACCCGGCCATCCCGCGCATCCGTCGCCCGAGTGACCGCTCCGGTGCTGTCCGCTCCGCTGGTGCCCGCATGGTCGTCCCTCCGCCGTGTCCCGCACTACACGGTAGCCACTGCGGCACGCCCCGCCTCCGTGAGCTCCCGGAGACGGGGCCACGCCCGTGACGAGCTCCGCTCAGCCGCCGTTGCTCGGCCGCTGTGCCGCCAGCCGGTACCGCACCCCGGCGCCGGTCAGCTGGCCGGTGGCGTCCAGGAAGAGCCGGCCCAGCCGGGCCCGGGCCTGCAGCACCGGGTGCGTCGCGCCGACGTTGTCCGGGTCGGCCTGGCCGCTGGCGAAGAGCACGTACGTCAGCAGCGGCGCGCCCGCCGCGTCGAAGACGACGCCGGCCTCGTGCCGGGCGTTGGCGTACCAGCCGGCCTTGGTGGCGACCCGGGCCCGCTCGGCGGAGGACATGTTGCGCCGGATCCCGTCGGTGAACGCGACGGGGGAGCGCAGCAGCTTGAGCAGGAACGCCGTCGAGGCCGGCGAGAGCAGCGTGCCGGCCACCAGGGCGCGCAGCAGCGCGTGCGTCTCCCGCGCCGTGCTGGTGCCGAGGAAGAACCGGTTCGGGTTCGCGACCGGTTCCACCTGGGTGTTCGGGAAGCCCTTGGCCACCAGGATCGAGTTGAGTTCGGCGGCCGGGCAGACCAGGCCGCAGAGCCGTACCGCCGTGTCGTCGGAGACGGTCAGCAGGTTGGCCAGCGCGTGCCCGAGGGTGACGGAGCTGGGGTACGCGTTGTCGAGGCTGAAGATCCCGTCGCCGCCGGGCACCACGATGGCGGCCGTCACGTCGACCCGCTGGTCCAGCGTGAGCAGCCCCCGGTCGACCTTGTCGAGCACCGCGGTGGCCACCGCGATCTTGTTGACGCTGTACGCCTCGACCTTCCCGTCCGGCGCGTCGGCCACGGCCACCATCGGCGTCGCACCGTTCTCGAGGCTGATGTACGCGTGCCAGGTCCCGCCGGTCAGGGTCTTCTCCCGCTGGTAGGCCGCGCTCACCCGGGCGGCCGCCAGTTGCAATCGTCTCTCCCGTCGGGTGGTGGTCCGAAGTCGTCTGCGGACACACCCTAGGTGAATTGATCGACTCCGGCGATCCCGCGCCGGCCCCGCCGGCCCGGTGGGCGCGACCCGACGCGGGATCGAGCGGCGCCGTCAGCTCAGCCGCCGCAGCACGGCCGAGCCGACCGACGCGGCCGTTCCGCCGACGCCCGGGCCACCCCGCGCAGGTCGGGCAGCCAGCCGCCCGCGGACCGCCTCGCCGGCCGGATCGGGCTGAACACCACTTGCTCGGCGAGGTGGCGGGGA
>JAEVHO010000032.1 GCA_016802835.1 Micromonospora sp. ATA32
GTCCGGTCGCGCGCCGGTGTCGGCCGCTCTGCGAGACTGCCGAGCCATGAGGACCGACGAATTCTGGCAGTTGATCGACCAGGCCCGCGCCGGTGGCGGCGGGGAGGTAGGCGCGGTCGCCGCCCGGGCGATCGCGCTGCTGGCCGAGCGGGATCCGGCTGACATCGTGGGGTACGCCCGCCACCAGCGGAGGGTGCTGGCCGCGTCGTACCGGGCGGATCTCTGGGGTGCCGCCTACCTGATCAACGGGGGAGCCTCGGACGACGGGTTCGAATACTTCCGCGGCTGGTTGATCACGCAGGGGCGGGAGGTCTTCGCCCGAGCGGTGGCCGACCCGGACTCGCTGGCCGGGCTGCCGCAGGTCCGGCAGGCAGCGCTCAGCGGCGAGGAGTTCGAGGCCGAGCAGATGCTCACCGTGGCCGAGGAGGCGTACCGGAAGGCCACCGCGAGCGAGCTGCCGGAGGTCGAGCAGACGCCCTACCCGGAGCTGGCGGAGTTCTGGGACTTCGACGACGAGGGCGAGGCCCGCCGCCAGCTGCCCCGGCTCGCCGCGCTCTTCGTGGAGCCGCCCGAGGGGTGACCGGCCGGGCCCCGGTAGGAGTGATCCGACCGGGCGCGAGGCGACGTGGGAGCATAGAGGGGGCCGCGTCTCGTCGGCCCGCTCACGTCAGCCGACCAGAACGGACCGCTGTGCCACCGACGCTCGCTTCCGGCACGAACGCTCCTGGTGCCACCGACCCGGCGCGCATCAGGAACTTCGGCATCATCGCCCACATCGACCACGGGAAGTCGACCCTGGCCGACCGGATGCTGCAGCTCACCGGCGTGGTCGACCCCCGGCAGATGAGGGCGCAGTACCTCGACCGGATGGACATCGAGCGCGAGCGCGGCATCACCATCAAGAGCCAGGCCGTGCGGATGCCGTGGACCATCCGTGAGGGTGACCGGGTCGGCGAGCAGGCCGTGCTCAACATGATCGACACCCCCGGCCACGTCGACTTCACCTACGAGGTGTCCCGGTCGCTGGCCGCCTGTGAGGGCGCGGTGCTGCTGGTCGACGCCGCGCAGGGCATCGAGGCGCAGACGCTGGCGAACCTTTACCTCGCGCTCGAGAACGACCTACGCATCATCCCGGTGCTCAACAAGATCGACCTGCCGGCCGCCCAGCCCGAGAAGTACGCCGAGGAGCTGGCCCACCTGATCGGCGGTGACCCGGCGGACTGCATCCGGGTCTCGGGCAAGACCGGTGAGGGCGTGCCGTACCTGCTCGACGAGATCGTCCGGCAGTTCAGGCCGCCGGTCGGCGACGCCGAGGCGCCCGCCCGGGCGATGATCTTCGACTCGGTGTACGACGTCTACCGGGGCGTGGTCACCTACGTCCGGGTGATCGACGGGCGGATCAGCGCCCGCGACCGGATCAAGATGATGTCCACTGGCGCGGTGCACGAGCTGCTGGAGATCGGCGTCATCTCGCCGGAGATGGTGAAGGCCGACGCGCTCGGCGTCGGCGAGGTGGGCTACCTGATCACCGGCGTGAAGGACGTCCGCCAGTCCCGGGTCGTGACACGGTCACCATCAACAGCCGGCCGGCGACGCAGGCGCTCGGCGGCTACAAGGACCCCCGGCCGATGGTCTACTCCGGCCTCTACCCGATCGACGGGTCCGACTACCCGAACCTCCGTGAGGCGCTGGACAAGCTCAAGCTCAACGACGCCGCGCTGGACTACGAGCCGGAGACGTCGGGCGCGCTCGGCTTCGGCTTCCGCTGCGGCTTCCTCGGCCTGCTGCACCTGGAGATCATCCGGGAGCGGCTGGAGCGCGAGTACAACCTCGACCTGATCTCCACCGCGCCCAACGTGGTCTACCGGGCCATCACGGAGGACGGCCAGGAGATCGTGGTGACCAACCCGAGCGAGTACCCCACCGGCAAGATCGCCGAGGTGTACGAGCCGATGGTGCGCGCCACCGTGCTCACCCCGAACGACTACGTCGGCGCGATCATGGAGCTCTGCCAGGGCCGCCGAGGCAACCTGCTCGGCATGGACTACCTCTCCGCCGACCGGGTGGAGCTGCGCTACACGCTGCCGCTCGCGGAGATCATCTTCGACTTCTTCGACCAGCTCAAGAGCCGCACCAAGGGGTACGCCTCGCTCGACTACGAGCCCTCCGGCGAGCAGGCCTCCGAGCTGGTCAAGGTGGACATCCTGCTGCACGGCGAGCCGGTGGACGCGTTCAGTGCCATCGTGCACAAGGACAAGGCGTACAACTACGGCGTCACGATCGCGGCGAAGCTGCGCAACCTGATCCCGCGCCAGCAGTTCGAGGTGCCCATCCAGGCCGCGATCGGCAGCCGGGTGATCGCCCGCGAGACCATCCGGGCGATCCGCAAGGACGTGCTCGCCAAGTGCTACGGCGGTGACATCAGCCGGAAGCGCAAGCTGCTGGAGAAGCAGAAGGAGGGTAAGAAGCGGATGAAGATGGTGGGCCGGGTGGAGGTCCCGCAGGAAGCCTTCATCGCCGCACTCTCCTCCGACTCCGCCGACGGCAAGGCGCCCGGCAAGAAGTGATCGCCGGCCGGTTCGCCAGCGGCACGTACGTGACAGACCCGAACGCCGGCAGGACGTGACCACGGCCGGCACCCGACGGGCAGGGGATCGGTTCCCGCCGCCGGGTGCCGGCCGTTCTCGTCGCGGTCGTCAGGGCGTACCGGAGGTTTTTTTCGACCCCGGCGGCCCGGGTCGCGGGCCGAGCGGCAACCCCTCCCACCTGGGTGATCGTCGATGTGCCCGGCAACCGACGCAGGGTCGACGCATCGACGTCGACCATCCAACGTCCGGTGGAGTCGGTTTGGAATTTCGGGCGGTCGGGAACTTAGCGGTCACCACAGCAACAACACACCTGTGACCCATCTTGAGGAGGAGGGCGACCATGGAGCTCACCGTTTGGGGCATCATCACCGCGCTCGTTGTTGGTCTCATCGTCGGCGCGCTGGGTCGCCTGGTCGTCCCGGGCCGACAGAACATGCCGATCTGGCTCCACATGCTGATCGGTGTCGGCGCCGCGCTGCTCGGCACCGTGCTGGCGCGGGCCGTGGGCATCGCGACCGAGACCTCCGGCATCGACTGGACCGAGCTGCTCGTTCAGGTCGTGCTGGCCGCCATCGCCGTGGCCCTGGTGGCCGGCGTGGGCCGTCGGCGCAGCGTCACCGACCGGTAATTCCCCAGCACCGCACGCCCGACGGGCGCCCGACCACTGGTCGGGCGCCCGTTCGGCGTTCAGGACCCGGCCCCGCGGGCGGCGTCACGCGTCGGCAGCCGCTCCGGCGGAAGCCCCTTGACCAGGAGAAACATCCCCGTCTCAGGCTGCCGGCGCGATCCGTCCCCGGAGTCGGTTTGGATTTTCGGCGGGTCGGGAACTTGACGGTCACCACCGCGAATGACCTCGACTTGCCATGAGGAGAACGACCATGACCGTTATCGGAATCATCAGCGCACTGCTCGTCGGTCTGATCGTCGGCGCGCTGGGCCGCCTGGTCGTCCCGGGCCGGCAGAACATGCCGATCTGGCTGCACCTGCTCGTTGGCGTGGGCGCCGCGCTGCTGGGCACCGTGCTGGCGCGGGCCATGGGCATCGCGACCGAGACCGCCGGCATCGACTGGACCGAGCTGCTCGTCCAGGTCGTGCTGGCCGCCATCGCCGTGGCCCTGCTGGCCGGTGTCGGTGGTCGCCGGAGCATCACCCACCGCTAGTCACACCCCAGCTCTTCCGACGGCGCCCACCTCACGGTCGGCGCCCGTCCGCGTACGCGGGAAGGCCGGAATCGGGCCGCACCCTTGCCTTCCGCCCGGGCCACTGCGATACGGTCGCCTCGCCTCGCCCGGGCTTCGCGGCTACCCCTGTCGTAAAAGAATTTTTCCTACTAAGGTGCGGCGGGGAAGGTTAGTGCCATACGGCGCGAGGGAGAAGTGGCGTGAACAGGTGGAAGCGGCTGGCCCCGGTCACCGCCATCGTGGCCTCGGCCGCGATGGTGCTCGCCGGTTGTGGTGGCTCCAGTGACGACAAGGCCGCCGACAACAGCAAGCTGACGGTCTGGATGATGGGCGAGGGGAGCGACGCGCAGACGACATTCCTGGACGGCGTCGAGACCGAGTTCAAGAAGAAGCATCCCGAGACCGACGTGGTGGTCCAGTACATCCCCTGGCTCGAGGCGCCGAAGAAGTTCCAGGCGGCGCTCGCCGGTGGTGAGGGACCGGACGTGACCGAGCTCGGCAACACCGAGACCCAGGGCTGGGCGGCCCAGGAGGCGCTCGCCGACGTCACGGACAAGTTCGGAGCCTGGTCGGAGGGCAAGGACATCCTGCCCAACCTGGTGAAGAACGCGCAGCTCGACGGCAAGCAGTACGGCGTGCCGTGGTACGCCGGCGTGCGCGGCATCTACTACCGCACCGACTGGTTCGCCGAGGCCGGCGTGAAGCCGCCGACGACCTGGGACGAGCTGGTCAGCACCGCGAAGGCGGTCCAGGCCAAGAAGCCCGGCACGTACGGCATCGCGCTGCCCGGCAACTCCGAGCTCCCCTTCTACTCGTTCCTCTGGGGTGCCGGCGGCGAGATCGCCACGAAGCAGGGCGACACCTGGAAGTCCGGCTACAACACGCCGGAGGCGCAGAAGGCGGTCAAGTTCTGGACCGACCTGGTCACCGTCCACAAGGTCGCCCCGCCGGCCGCCGCCGGCTGGAACGAGGTCGACGCCCGGACCCAGTTCGCCACCGGCAAGGCGGCGATGGCCTTCGCCGGCAGCTGGCAGGGTGGTGCGATGAAGAAGGACAACCCCGACATCGAGAAGGTGTGGGGCACGTTCCCGATCCCCGGTCCGGACGGCAAGCCGGCGCCCGCCTTCGCCGGCGGTTCCGACATCGCCCTCTGGAAGGACAGCAAGCGTCAGGACCTCGCCTGGGACTACCTGACCGTGCTGCTCAACAAGCAGAACGCGCAGACGTTCGCCAGCAGCCTCAACTTCTTCCCGGTCTACCAGGACCTGGTCAGCGGCGGCAGCTACGCCAACGACAAGGTGATGGCCGCGTTCGCGAGCGCGATGCAGAACACCAAGGTGACCCCGCTGACCCCCAAGTGGGTCGAGGTCAGCCGGACCAAGACGGTGACCCAGGCGATGAACAGCTCCGTCATCAAGGGTCAGAAGACGGTCGAGAAGGCCACCGCCGACGCGGCCGCCGAGATGGAAAGCATCCTCAACGCCAAGTGACCACCCTCACCGAGGCGACCGGGAAGGCCGCCGCGCGGGAGACCCCCGCGCGGCGGCGCCCCCGCGTGGACCGCCTGCCGTACCTGCTGCTCCTGCCCTGCCTGGCGGTCATCGCGGTGCTGCTGCTCTGGCCGCTCGGCCAGGTGGTGGGGATGTCGTTCTACAAGCTGAACAGCGTCCGGCAGCTGCGCGGCGACCGGGAGTGGCCATGGGTCGGGCTGGCCAACTACACCCAGATCCTCGGTGACCCGTTCTTCCGCACGGTGCTGCGCAACACCGTGCTCTTCGCCGCCGCGAACGTGCTGCTGACGATGCTCCTCGGCACCCTGGTCGGGCTGCTGCTCAACCGGCTCGGCCGGAAGATGGCGACCTTCGTGGCGAGCTGCGTGATGCTGGCCTGGGCCACCCCGGCGCTGACCGGCACCATCGTCTGGAAATGGATCTTCGACGACACCAGCGGCCTGGTCACCTGGCTGTTCAACAAGCTTCCGGACGGGCTCTCCAGCGCACTCTTCGGGCGCAGCGACTGGACCGGGTACGGCTGGTTCAACTCCCCGCTGCTCTTCTTCGCCATCCTCACCCTGGTGGTGGTCTGGCACTCGTTCCCGTTCATCGCGGTCAGCGTGCTCGCCGGGCTGAAGAGCGTACCGAGCGAACTGCACGAGGCGGCCCGGGTGGACGGGGCCAGCCCGTGGCGGGTCTTCTGGTCGGTCACCTTCCCGCTGCTGCGCCCGGTCTTCGGGATCCTGGTGGTGCTCTCCACCATCTGGGACTTCAAGGTCTTCACCCAGCAGTTCGTGCTGGCCGGCGGTACCCAGGACCGGCCGACGTTCATGCTCTCCATCTACTCGTACGCGGAGGCGTTCTCGCCACCGCCGAAGTACGGCCTCGGCGCGGCCATCGCGGTGATCCTCACGCTGATCCTGCTCGTGGTGACCGGCTTCTACGTCCGCATGGTGCTCAGGCAGGAGGAGTCGTGAGGCGCGGCGCAGTCGTGAAGCGGATCGGCCTCAACGCGGCCGGCCTGCTGGTCGCGCTCTTCGCGGCCTTCCCCGTCTACTGGATGATCGCGACGTCGCTGAAGCCGAACGGCGAGATCTTCGCCAGCACACCGCGACCGGTTCCGGCCCGGCCGACCCTGGAGCACTACCGGGAGATCCTCACCGGCAACCTGATCCCGGGCGTGACGTTCGCCGACTTCTTCCTCAACAGCGTCGTGGTCGCGGTGTCGACGGTGCTGCTCAGCGGCCTGGTGGCGCTGCTGGCCGCGACCGCGGTGGCCCGGTTCCGGTTCCGGCTGCGTACCGCGTTCCTGGTCATGCTGCTGGTGGTGCAGATGATCCCGCTGGAGGCGCTGGTCATCCCGCTGTTCCTGATGATCCAGCGGCTCGGGCTCTACAACACCCTGCCCAGCCTGATCCTGACCTATCTCGGCTTCTCGCTCCCGTTCGCGGTGTGGATGCTGCGCGGCTTCGTCGCGGCCGTGCCGAAGGAGTTGGAGGAGGCGGCGGCGATCGACGGGGCGAGCCGGGCGCAGACCTTCCGCCTGATCCTCTTCCCACTGGTCGCGCCCGGTCTGGTGGCGACCAGCATCTTCTCCTTCATCACCGCCTGGAACGAGCTGATCTTCGCGTTGACCTTCGTCAACGACCAGGACCGCTACACCCTGCCGGTGGCGATGACCTTCTTCTTCGGGCGGGACGACACGGCCTGGGGCTCGGTGATGGCCGCCTCCACCCTGTTCACCCTGCCGGTGATCGTCTTCTTCCTGCTGGTGCAGCGCAGGATGGTCTCCGGTCTGGTCGCCGGCGCGGTCAAGGGCTGAGTCCCGGTCGTGGGTCGAGCGCCGGTCACGCGGTTCCGCCCCGGACGCGCCCGGCCGTAGGCTGACGCCCATGACGGGCAGGCTGGCGGCGGTGAACCTCGGCGTGGTGACCGAGGCGGAATGGGCGGGCGACGCGAGCGGCCGCAGCGGAATCGACAAGCGACCCACGGACGGGCCGGTGCTGCTGAGCATCGAGGGCCTGGCCGGCGACTTCATCGCCGAGCGCGCCCATCACGGCGGGCCGGACAAGGCGGTGTACGCCTACGCCGAGGAGGACGCCGAATGGTGGGCCGCCGACCTGGGTCGCGGCATCCGGCCCGGAGGGTTCGGCGAGAACCTGACCACGTACGCGGTCGACGTGACCGGCGCGGTGATCGGTGAGCAGTGGTTGATCGGCTCGGCCCTGCTCCAGGTGACCATGCCGCGCACCCCGTGCACCACGTTCGCCGGGTTCTGGGGGATGCCCGACCTGATCAAGCGGTTCACCGCCCGGGCCACGCCCGGGGCGTACCTGCGGGTGCTGCGGGAGGGTGAGGTCGGAGCGGGCGATCCGGTCGAGGTGGTGGACCGTCCCGCGCACGGGGTGACCATCGGTGAGGTGTTCCGGGCGAACAACCTGGAGCCGGAGCTGTTGCCCCGACTGCTCGACGCCACCGACCTGCCGGAGCCGATCCGGGAGAAGGCACGTCGCCGGCTGTCCGGCAGTCGCCCCTGAGTCGGCGCCGACCACCAGCCCGGGCCGCCGGCAACCTCACGCTCGGGGCCGCCGGCCACCTGACGCGGCCGCAGACGCGGTCGGGCCCCCTCCCTGAACTCCAGGGGGAGGGGGCCGACCGGTCGGTCTCAGCGCAGCCAGGGGATGCTGCGGTCCAGCAGGCCGCGCTCCTTCAGCTCCTTGCGCAGCGGGATCTCGTCGTCGACGTACCCGTCCCAGTTGATGCCCCAGTAGTTGGCGGTGTGCGTGCCCTCGCCGATTAGCTGGCGTTGCACCGGCGTGCGGTTGCGGTACCACTCGCCGTTCACGTCCGGGTGCAGCTCGTCGAGCGGGCGGATCCACCGGTAGGTGTAGCCGACGAAGAGCATCTTGCGGGTGATGGTCGACAGGTTCGTCGACCGGGAGTGCCACTGGCGGCGGTCGAAGATGAACGCGTCGCCCGGGTTGGCGGTGATCTCCACCGTGCCCTCCGGGTCCGGGTTCTGCACCGAGGTGTCCGCCGGGCGGGGCAGCGAGTTCCGCAGGTGGCTGCCCGGGATCACCTTGGTGGCTCCCCGGCCCTTCTCGGACAGGTCCGAGAGGACGTACGCGACCTTCAGCGAGAACATCGGCCGGGGCAGGTTCGGGTCCATCGTCTCCGGGTCGGAGTTCTGCCGGTACCCGTCCTGGTGCCACCCCCAGTACGGCTTCTCCGGCTCGAGCGCCGGTGGCGTGACGTCCAGGTGGTTGTGGTGGGTGTAGATGTTCCACCCGGCCAGGCCCCACATGTACGGGAACGCGATCGGGTGGGTCAGCAGCTGACCGAAGAGCTCGTCCCGCTCGAGGAAGCCCAGCAGGTGCAGGGTCCCGTCCTTGGTCGTGTTGCCCTTGGCCTGCTCCTCCGCGTAGACGCGGTCGACCGCCGCCTCGAGCGCCGCCCGGTGATCTTCGGTCAGCACGTTGCGCAGCAGCAGGAAGCCCTGCTCGTGGAACTCCTTGCGCTCAACGTCGCTGATCGGCTCGTAGCCCGTCCGGCCGCCGTATTCAAACACCCTGCCGTACCCCTCCCCATGAGGTGAAACGTTTTTTGGCACCGGTCCGGAATCGTACTGTCCCGGCCGGTGCCGGTGGAACCCGAGCGGAGGACGCCGAACCCGCGGGCGCGCCGTTCCGGACCATCGGAAGCGGCGCGGTCGCCCAGAGTGAGTGTAAGGCGGGGAAAAGAGGGGGTCTCGCGCCGCTTGCCCGATTGTGCGGTGACTGCGGTTAGGGAAATCCGACCCCGTCACGCCTCGGCGAAGACCTCGGCAAGGACCGTGGCGTCGGTCGGCGCGCCGTCGGTGACCTGGGTCCAGGTGCCCGCCCGGGCGGTCCACTCCAGGTCGCCGAAGCGGACCCGCTTCACCCCGTGGTCGCGGGCGTTCGACACCAACCAGTGGGCGTACCGCCAACCGTTGCGGGCGTCGGGCGCCGGGACGGTCAGCCCGGTCAGGTGGGTCGAGGAGGCGATGCTGAGCCCCCAGTCCAGCGTCAGGCCCCGGGTCAGCGCCACGGCGGCGGCCTCGCCGCGCATCACCGGCGTCGACCCGACCGCGCAGGCGACCGCGCCGGTCGCGTGGCCCAGCAGGGCGCGGGTGAGGACCTGCGACTCGTCCGCCCACTTCTGGTACGCCTCGGGGTAGGCCGACCGCTGGACCTTCTGGGCGGCCTCGGTGACCCGCATCTCCTCCCAGCCGCGGACCTTCTTCAGGGCCGCGTAGAACCGGCTCGTCGCGTACCGGGTGTCCCGGATCTGGGCCGACGTCCCCCAGCCCTGGCTGGGCCGCTGCTGGAACAGACCGAGCGAGTCCCGGTCGCCGCCGGTGAGGTTGTGCAGCCCGGATTCCTGGTAGGCGGTGGCCAGCGCCACCACGACCGCCCGCTCCGGCATCCCGCGCTGACTGCCGATCGCGGCGATGGTGGCCGCGTTCGCCATCTGGTCGGCGTCCAGCAGGACCCGGCCGTCCGCCTGCACCGTGCACGCCGGGCCGACGACCGGGAGGCCCAGCTGCTCACCGAGCTGTCGGACGACGAGCCAGACCCCGACGACGGCGACGACGGCGATGACAAGACCGGCTGCCACGATCGCCCGAGTTCGCACCCGCACCCCCTGTTCGACAGTCCGACCAGCGTACGTCCCACTTCGCGCCACCCGGATCGTCCGACCGGTTCGCTCCGTTGCGTCGCCTGTCGCGCACGGTGGGCGACGGACCGGAGCGGTCGGCGGATTCCCCCGGGCCGACGTGGGAAACGGCTATCCGGCGGGCACCCAGGCGGCGTCCCGCTTCTCGCGGAACGCCAGCACGCCCTCACGCCCCTCGGCGGAGAGGAAGAAGCCGGTGGAGAGGGTGGCCAGCCCGACGATCTCGCCGCGCAGGTCGTCCGCGGCCGGACGGCGCAGCAGCTGCTTCGCGCCGGCCAGCGCCGACGGCGCGCCACGGACCAGCGAGGCGCAGAACCGCTCGACCGCCGCGTCCAGCCCGTCGGCCGGCACCGCCGTCGTGACCAGCCCGATCTCGGCGGCCCGTCGGCCGTCGAAGGTGTCCCCGGTCAGGTACAGCTCGGCCGCGGCCCGCGGCTGCAGCCGGGGCAGCACGGTCGCCGAGATGACCGCCGGGATGACCCCGATCCGCACCTCGGTGAAGGCAAAGGTGGCCTCCTCGGCGCAGACCGCCAGGTCCGCCGCCGCGATCAGGCCGAGCCCGCCCGCCCGCGCCGGCCCGGCGACCTTCGCCAACACCGGCTTCGGGCACTCCCAGATTGCCGCCAGCACGTCCCCCAGAATCCCGGCGGGCACCGTGCCGCTGGCGTACGTCGCGGCGGTCTCCTTCAGGTCCGCGCCCGAGCAGAAGACCGGGCCGGTGTGGTCCAGGACGATCACCCGGACGGCGTCGTCGGCGACCGCGGCGGCGAGGCCGGCCAGCAGCTCGGTCATCAGCGGCGTGGAGAGGGCGTTGCGATTGTGCGGGCTGTCCAGGGTGAGGGTGGTCACCCCACGGGCCGTGGAGACCCGCACGAGCGCGTCCGGAGAGGTCATGCGGGCACACTAGTTGCCATGCCCGGCGTCCTTCCAGAAGGCGAGTCCGTCCCGGTCGACGGATCGCTGCCCACCACCGCCACCCGCGCTGTCGGCGCACGCGGTTTCGGGGTGTACGTCCACGTCCCCTTCTGCGCCAGCCGCTGCGGCTACTGCGACTTCAACACCTACACCTCCGCCGAGCTGGGCGGCGGCGCCAGCCAGGAGTCGTACGCCGACACCGTGCTCGCCGAGCTGGCGCTGGCCGGTCGGGTGCTCGGCGACACCCCGCCGCCGCGGGTGGACACCGTCTTCGTCGGCGGCGGCACCCCGACCCTGCTCCCGGCCGACGACCTGGCCCGGATCCTGGACGGCATCGACCGGACCTGGGGGCTGGCCGCCGACGCGGAGGTCAGCACCGAGGCGAACCCGGAGTCGGTCACGCCGGAGTCGCTGAAGACGCTGCGAGCCGCCGGCTACACCCGGATCTCGCTGGGCATGCAGTCCGCCGCGGCGGGGGTGCTGGCCGTCCTCGACCGCCGGCACAGCGCCGGCCGGGCCACCGCCGCCGCGCGTGAGGCCCGGGACGCCGGCTTCGACCACGTCAACCTCGACCTGATCTACGGCACCCCCGGGGAGAGCGCGGAGGACTTCGCCGCCTCGCTGGACCAGGTCGTCGCCGCCGGGGTCGACCACGTCAGCGCGTACGCGCTGATCGTGGAGGACGGCACCCGGCTGGCCGCCCGAATGCGCCGCGGCGAGCTGCCGTATCCCAGCGACGACGTGGCGGCGGACCGCTACCTGGCCGCGGAGGCCGCCCTCGACGCCGCCGGTTTCTCCTGGTACGAGGTCTCCAACTGGGCCCGCTCGGGAGCGGCCCGGTGTCGGCACAACCTGCTCTACTGGACCGGGGCGGACTGGTGGGGCCTCGGCCCGGGCGCGCACAGCCACGTCGGCGGGGTGCGCTGGTGGAACGTCAAGCACCCGAGCGCGTACGCGAAGCGGCTCGCCGCGGGGGAGTCACCCGGCCTGGCCCGGGAGGTGCTCACCTCCGGCGAGGCGCACATGGAGGACGTGATGCTGCGGTTGCGGCTGGCCTCCGGGCTGCCGCTGGAGGTGCTGGACGACGCGGGCCGGGCGGGCGCCGGTCGGGCGCTCGCCGACGGCCTGCTCGCCGCGGCGGAGTATACAGCGGGACGGGCCGTGCTCACCCTGCGCGGCCGGCTGCTAGCCGACGCGGTGGTCCGCGACCTGCTGCCCTGAGCGAGCGCAGCGAGCGAAGCATAGATGCAGTGACAGGGCCATGGCGACGCCGGCCGGAGGGAGGCCGCGGCATGAGCCGGAGCTGCCGGCCGGCCCGGAGGCCGGCCGGTGGCTCACTTGATCATGCTGATGCTCATCGGGTAGCGGTAGAGCTGGCCCTCGTTGGCCTTGACGCCGCCAAGGATGCCGAAGATCACGCCCAGGATGACGGCCGCGCCGACCGCGACGAACCCGATCAGGATGCAGCTCAGGATCCAGCCGACCAGGCCGACGATCGACCAGAGCAGCTGGAAGTTGAGCGCCGCCACGGCGTGCTGGCGCACGGTCGGCGACTGGTTGCCCCGGGCCAGCATGGCGACCAGCGGCGGGAGCCAGCCCAGCACGCCGCCGCTGACGAACATCGCCGCGGCGCCGCCGAAGTGCGCGACCAGCGCCCAGGTCTTGTCCTCGTTGTTGGCGTACCCGCCGGAGGGGGCGCCGTACGCGCCACCGGTCGGATAGCCGCCACCCGGCGGGGGGTAGCCGCCCGACGGAGGTTGGCCACCGGTGGGTGGCGGATAGCCGCCGGGCGGGGGATAGCCGCCCGCGCCCGGTGCCCCGGACAGTGGTGCGGTGGGCGGCTCGGCCGCCGACGACGAGCCGGAAGGTGCCGACGGAGAGGCCGGGTCCGGCGGGTATGCGCCGGGGTCCCCCGCTCCGGGAGGGCGAGGTGGTTCAGTCATGCACGTCACGGTAGGGGCTGCCCGCAAGGGGGCACCAGAGCGAGACTGGTCGGGTTGGCCGGACGATCGGTCATCGCGGCGAGGCCGCCCAGGGTCGACGGTGGGTCGTTGATCATCGCGTCCGCGGGCCTGTCGACGTAGACTGGCACTCGCTACAGTCGAGTGCCAGGAAGCCCGCCGGCGCGCAGCGCGCCCGGGCCTACGTGCGACAGGAGGTGGGGGGAGATGGGGCTCGACGACCGCAAGCTCGCCGTGCTGCGCGCGATCGTCGAGGACTACGTCGCCACCCAGGAGCCGGTCGGCAGCCGCGCGCTGGTCGAGCGGCACCAGCTCGGCGTCTCCCCGGCGACCGTCCGCAACGACATGGCGGTGCTGGAGGAGGAGGGCTACATCCGGCAGCCGCACACCAGCGCCGGCCGGGTGCCCACCGACCGGGGCTACCGGCTCTTCGTCGACCGGTTGTCCCGGGTCAAGCCGCTGAGCCCGGCCGAGCGCCGGGCGATCGAGCGCTTTCTCGTCGGCGCACTCGACCTGGACGACGTCGTGCACCGCACGGTGCGGCTGCTGGCCCAGCTGACCCGGCAGGTGGCCGTGGTGCAGTACCCGAGCCTGGCCCGCTCCTCGGTGCGTCACCTGGAGCTGGTGCCGATCTCCACCACCCGGCTGATGCTGGTGATGATCGCCGACACCGGCCGGGTCGAGCAGCGGCTGGTCGAACTGCCCGCGCCGATCCCGGCCGAGGACGTCACCGACCTGCGTCGCCTGGTCAACGAGAAGCTGGTCGGCACCCGGCTGTCGGACACGCCGCCGCTGGTGGAGGCGCTGGTCGACGAGGCGGCGCCGCAGCTGCGTCCGGCCATGACCACGCTCTCCACCGTGCTGCTGGAGACCCTGGTCGAGCGGCACGAGGAGCGGATCGCGCTGGCCGGCACCGCCAACCTGACCCGCGGCGGCCTGCTCGACTTCCAGGGCTCGCTGCGACCGATCCTCGAGGCCCTCGAGGAGGAGGTCGTGCTGCTCAAGCTGATCGGCGAGGTCGAGCCGAGCACGCTACGGGTGCGGATCGGCGACGAGAACGAGATCGACAACCTCCGTGCCGCCTCCGTGGTGAGCACCGGATACGGCCCGGGCGCGACCATCGTCGGCGGCCTGGGCGTGCTGGGGCCCACCCGGATGGACTACCCCGGCACCATCGCCACGGTGAGGGCCGTGGCACGCTACGTGGGCGAGCTGCTGGCCCAGAACTGACCCAGTTGGGGCCGACGACCGGCGCAACGCGAGACGAACATGAGGACACGGAACGCAGTGGCCAGGGACTACTACGGCATCCTCGGTGTGAGCCGGGAAGCCTCCGATGACGAGATCAAGCGCGCCTACCGCAAGTTGGCGCGGCAGTTCCACCCGGACGTCAATCCGGACCCGGAGGCACAGGAGAAGTTCAAGGACATCAACGCCGCGTACGAGGTCCTCTCGGACGACCGGAAGCGGCAGATCGTCGACCTGGGTGGCGACCCGCTCGCCCCGGGCGGCGGGGGCGCCGGCGGCCCGGGTGGGCCCGGCGGGGCCGGCCCGTTCGTCGGTTTCCAGGACATCATGGACGCCTTCTTCGGCGGCGCCGCGGGCGGTGCCCGGGGGCCGCGGCCGCGGACCCGGCCGGGCGCGGATGCGATCCTGCGGCTGGAGCTCGACCTGCACGAGACGGCCTTCGGCGTCGAGGCGCCGATCACCGTCGACACCGCCGTGCTCTGCACCACCTGCTCCGGCGCCGGCACCGCGGCCGGCACCCACCTGGCCACCTGCGAGGCGTGCGGCGGCCGGGGCGAGGTGCAGTCGGTGCAGCGCACCTTCCTCGGCCAGGTGGTCTCCGCCCGGCCGTGCACCGTCTGCCAGGGCTACGGCACCACCATCCCGCACCCCTGCCCGACCTGCGCCGGCGACGGCCGGGTCCGCACCCGCCGCTCGCTGACCGTCAAGATCCCCGCGGGGGTCGAGGACGGCATGCGGATCCGGCTGGCCCAGCAGGGCGAGGTCGGCCCGGGCGGCGGCACCGCCGGTGACCTCTACGTGGAGATCCACGAGCGGCCGCACGACGTCTACTCCCGCAAGGGCGACGACCTGCACTGCCGCGTCACCGTGCCGATGACCGCGGCCGCGCTCGGCACCCGGCTGACCATCAAGACGCTGGACAGCGAGGAGACGGTCGACGTCAAGACGGGCACCCAGCCGGGCAGCACGCTGCGGCTGCGCGCCCGGGGCGTACCGCACCTGCGCGGCACCGGCCGGGGCGACCTCTACGTCCACCTCGACGTCCGGACGCCGACCAAGCTCGACCCCGACCAGGAGCGGATGCTGCGCGACTTCGCCAAGACCCGGGGCGAGGAGGTCGCCGAGCTGACCAAGCAGGGCGGTTTCTTCTCCCGGATGCGCGACGCCTTCAACGGGCACGCCTGAGTGTCGGGTGAGCCGCTCCGGCCTCCGCCGGGGCGGATAGCCTGTTGATCGTGTCCGCGCCGCTTTTCCTGGTCGAGTCGTTGCCCACCGCCGACTCGCTGACCCTCGACGGCCCCGAGGGGCACCACGCCGCCACCGTGCAGCGGCTCCGGGTCGGCGAGGAGCTGCTGCTCGCCGACGGGCGGGGCGGCACCGCCGCCGCGGTGGTCACCGCCGTCGGCCGGGGCAGCCTGGAGCTCGACGTCACCTCCCGGGGGTACGTCGACGCGCCCGTCCCGCGGCTGGTCGTGGTGCAGGGCATCGCCAAGGGTGATCGGGGCGAGCTGGCCGTCCAGGCGATGACCGAGGTCGGGGTGGACGAGATCGTGCCGTGGGGGGCGTCCCGCTCGGTGGTGCAGTGGCGCGGCGACCGGGGCGTACGGGCCCGGGACAAGTGGGCGGCGACCGCCCGGGAGGCGGCAAAGCAGGCCCGCCGAGCCTGGCTGCCGGTGGTGGCCGGCGCCCCGGACGAGTCGACCGCCACCGTGGTCCGGCGGATCGCCGGCGCCGCGGCCGCGTTCGTGCTGCACGAGGAGGCGCAGGAGCGGTTGAGCACCGCGGAGCTGCCGCCGACCGGCGAGATCGTGCTGGTCGTCGGCCCGGAGGGCGGGATCGCCCCGGCCGAGCTGAGCGCGTTCCGCGAGGCGGGTGGCCGACCGGTCCGGCTCGGGTCGGCGGTGCTGCGTACCTCGACCGCAGGGGTGGCGGCGCTCGCCGTGCTCTCGGCGCGACTCGACCGCTGGTGACCCGCTCGCGGCCGCCCGCCGGCCGCGTGCTGCCGATTGCCGTTCGGTGAACGACCGGGCGATCAGCTGCGCAGGTAGGACGCGCCGTTGAGGTCGACGATGGTGCCGGAGGCCCACTCCGCCTTGGGCGAGGCCAGCCAGTGCACCGCCGCGGCGATCTCCGCCGGCCGGGCCACCCGGTCGAACGGGCTCTGCGCCCGGATCGCCGCACCACGGTCGCCGCTGAGGTGTTCGGTGGTCATGTCGGTCGCCACGAACCCGGGCGCGACGGTCGCCACCGCGATGCCGTACGGCGCGAGCGCCACCGCGAGCGACTGGCCCAGCGCGTTCAGCCCGGCCTTGCTGGCCCCGTACGCCGGCTGGTCGGGCTCGCCACGGAACGCGCCGCGGGAGGAGACGTTGACGATCCGGCCACCGCGCCCGCGCATGTGCTGGGCGGCGCACCAGGTGACGTTGGCCGCCCCGGTCAGGTTGGTCTCCAGCACCTGCCGC
The DNA here is from genome assembly GCA_016802835.1 of Micromonospora sp. ATA32. Taxonomy (GTDB): domain Bacteria; phylum Actinomycetota; class Actinomycetes; order Mycobacteriales; family Micromonosporaceae; genus Micromonospora. The sequence continues at coordinate 16,547 of JAEVHO010000032.1, forward strand.
CACTGCTCCTGCCACTGCTCGTAGGAGCTGCCGAAGACCGGGTGCGGGAGGTCCCGGCCGCCGTACACGCCGGCGTTGTTGACCAGCACGTCCAGCCCGCCGAGCAGGCCGGCGGCGTCGTCGACCATGGCGCGTACCGCCGCGGGGTCGGTCAGGTCGGCCCGGACCACCACGTGCCCGTCGCCGGGCAGCTCGTCGCGGAGCCGTTCGGCCAGCTCCGCCGAGCCCCGGTGGTGGATCGCCACCCGGTCGCCACCCGCCGCGAACGCCGTCGCCACCGCGCGCCCGATGCCGCGCGAGGCCCCCGTCACCAGTACCGCCCGTGAAGTCACGCCGGACATCATGCCCGGCGCGGCCCGGCGTGGCCCAGCCGGGCGCTTACCATGCCCGGATGGAGACCGACTGCCTGTTCTGCCGGATCGTCGCCGGGGAGATCCCGGCCACCATCGTCCGGGAAACCGACACCACCCTGGCCTTCCGCGACATCGCCCCGAAGGCGCCGGTGCACGTGGTGATCATCCCCAAGGAGCACTACGCCGACGTGGCCACGCTGGCCCAGGCCGACCCCAGGCTCGCCGGGGAGGTGCTGGCCACGGCCGCCGTCGTGGCCGAGGACGAGGGGCTGCTCGGGGACGGCTTCCGGCTGATGTTCAACACCGGGGCGTACGCCGGCCAGGAGGTCTTCCACGTGCACGCGCACCTGTTCGGCGGCGCGCCGCTCGGTCCGATGCTCGCCCGCTGACCGGCTGGCGGGGACCACGCCGATATGGTGATCATGTGACTGGGGTGAACGACCGCCTGGGGCGGATGGTGCGTCGGGTGCAGGCGCAGGGGCGGGTGCCGGCGGTGTCGGCGGCCCTGCACCGGGCCGACCGCCCGGTCTGGGCCTGCGCAGTGGGCGGTACCGGCGGCGACGCGCCGCTCGGCCCGGAGACGACGTTCCGGATCGGTTCGGTCACCAAGACCTTCACCTCCGTGCTGGTGCTCCAGTGCCGCGACGACGGACTACTCGACCTGGACGACCCGGTGGGCCGGCACCTGGACCTGCCCGCGCACGGCGAGCTGACCGTGCGTCGACTGCTGTCGCACACCGCCGGCCTGCAGCGCGAGCCGTACGGCGACGTCTGGGACACCCTGCGCGCGCCCGGGGTGGACGAGCTGGTCGGCGAGCTGGCCCGGGCCGAGCGGGTGCTGCCTCCGGCCCGGCGCTACCACTACTCCAACCTGGGCATGGCCCTGCTCGGCCGGCTGGTCGGTCGGCTGCGCGGCGGCACCTGGGAGGAGGTGCTCGGCGAGCGGGTGCTGAGCCCGCTGGGTCTGACCGCCACCGGCACCCGGCCCGGGCCGGGTGCGGCGACCGGGTTCCTGGTCGACGCGTACTCCGACGAGGCCCACCCCGAGCCGCCGACCGACTTCGGCGCGGTCGGCCCGGCCGCGCAGCTCTGGAGCAGCGCACCGGACATGGCCCGCTGGGCGGCCTTCCTGGCTGACCCGGCGGCGCTCGACCCGACCGGGGCGGTGCTCGCCCCGGCAACCCTGGACGAGATGCGCTGGCCGCTGACCCCCACCGACGAGACGCTCTGGGTCGCCGGCTTCGGGCTGGGCCTGATCCTGGTCCCGCAGCCGGACCGGGTGATGCACGTCGGGCACGACGGCGCGATGCCGGGCTTCCTGGCCGCCGTCTACGGCCGGCGCGGCGGCGACGGCACGGCCGGCGCGATGGGCTGCGCCGTGCTCGGCTCGTCCGGCACCGCCTCGGCGATCTTCGACCTGCCGCACCGGCTGCTGGCCGCCTCGGCCGAGCACGACCCGGCCGAGATCGAGCCGTGGCGCCCGGGCGCGGCCGCTCCGGAGCCGTACCGCGGCCTGCTCGGCCGCTGGTGGGGCGAGGGCTTCGAGTACGTCTTCAGCTGGCACGACGGGGCGCTGCGGGCCCGTGGCGCGGACGATCCGGCGGGGAAGCGCCGGCGGTCTTCGCCCCGCTGCCGGACCGGCCCGACGTGCTCCGGACGGTGTCCGGGCGGGAGGCCGGCGAGCTGCTCCGGCTGACCCGGGACGAGCGCGGCGTGGTGGTCCGGCTGCACTGGGCGACCTACCGCTTCACCCGGACCCAGGAGACCTTCGACCGGTACGACTTCCGCGCCGGCGGCTGAGCACGGTTCATTTCCGCTGGGGCTGCGCCCGGCGGAAATGGGCGAGGTGCGTGCGGTGTTGACCCGATACGATGGGTACAACGTCCGTACGCCGCCCCAGCAGGGCCGGCGCCGAGATCGGAAGCAGGTGGCGCAGGGCCCGACGGGCCCGATCTATGACCGGCACCCCACCTCCCGGCCCGCCCCGGGTGCAGACGAGGATCACGGTCCCCGACTCCAAGATCATGGTGAACCTGCTCGGCGCGGGGGACGAGATCCTGCGACTCGTCGAACGCTCGGTCGAGAGTGACGTGCACGTGCGCGGCAACGAGATCACCATCACCGGCGCGCCCGCGGACAACGCCCTCGCCGAGCGGCTCTTCAGCGAGCTGCTCGAACTCATCGAGAAAGGCGAGACCCTGACCACAGACGCCGTCCGGCGTACCGTCGGCATGCTCGAGCAGGGCACCGCCGAGCGGCCCGCCGAGGTCCTGACGCTCAACATTCTCTCCCGACGCGGCCGCACCATCCGTCCCAAGACCCTCGGGCAGAAGAAGTACGTCGACGCGATCGACTCGCACACCATCGTCTTCGGCATCGGCCCGGCCGGTACCGGCAAGACCTACCTGGCGATGGCCAAGGCCGTCCAGGCGCTGCAGGCCAAGCAGGTCAACCGGATCATCCTCACCCGGCCGGCGGTCGAGGCGGGGGAGCGGCTGGGATTCCTGCCCGGCACGCTCAACGAGAAGATCGACCCCTACCTGCGTCCGCTCTACGACGCGCTGCACGACATGCTCGACCCGGAGACGATCCCGAAGCTGATGGCGGCGGGGACGATCGAGGTCGCGCCGCTGGCGTACATGCGGGGCCGTACCCTCAACGAGGCGTTCATCATTCTGGACGAGGCGCAGAACACCACGCCCGAGCAGATGAAGATGTTCCTCACCCGGCTCGGCTTCGGTTCCAAGATCGTGGTCACCGGTGACGTCACCCAGGTCGACCTTCCCGGCGGGACCACCAGCGGGCTGCGGATCGTCCGGGAGATCCTGGAGAACGTCGAGGACGTGCACTTCGCCCAGCTGTCCAGCTCCGACGTGGTCCGTCACCGGCTGGTCGGGGAGATCGTCGACGCGTACGCCCGCTGGGACGCCGAGCGGGAGAACCAGCAGGCGCAGAGCGTGCACGCCGTGCCGGGGCGGACGCCCAGGGCGGCCGGGCCGGCCGGCGCCGATAGACCAAGGGAATCCAGTTGTCCATCGAGATCGCCAACGAGTCCGGTGTCGAGGTCGACACCGACGCCGTGCTCGCCGTCGCCCGGCACGCCCTCGACGAGATGGGGGTCAACCCCCTCGCCGAGCTCTCCGTGCTGCTGGTCGACGTCGGCTACATGACCGAGCTCAACCACCGCTGGATGGGTGGCGAGGGGCCGACCGACGTGCTCGCCTTCCCCATGGACGAGGGCAGCGTCGACCACGGGCCGGGGGAGACCGGCCCGGCCGGCGGCGAGCCCGCCCTGCTCGGCGACATCGTGCTCTGCCCCGAGGTGGCGGCCAAGCAGGCGGCCACCGCCGGTCACACGCCCGCCGACGAGCTGCACCTGCTCACCGTGCACGGCGTGCTGCACCTGCTCGGTTACGACCACGCCGAGCCGGAGGAGGAGCGGGAGATGTTCGCGCTCCAGGCCCGGCTGCTGGCCAGCTGGCGGTCGACCCGGTCCCGGTGATGTCCTCCCAGGTGTCGGCGGCCGGTGCCGCCGCCGGCCTGCCCGACCTGCAACTGGTCCTCTTCGCGGCGGGGCTGGTGGTGCTCGCCGGCCTGATCGCGATGACCGAGGCGGCGCTGGCCGCGGTCTCGCCCGCCCGCGCCGCCGAGCTGGCCCGGGACGGGGTACGCGGCGCCCGCACCCTGCAGGCGGTGGCCGGTGACGTGGTTCGCCATCTCAACCTGCTGCTCCTGCTCCGGCTGCTGGCCGAGCTGACCGCCACCACGCTGGTGGCCCTGGTCGCGGTGGACAGCTACGGCGCCGGCTGGCGCGCGGCGCTGGTCACCGCCGGGGCGATGACCGTGGTGAGCTTCGTGGTGGTGGGCGTCGCGCCGCGCACCATCGGCCGGCAGCACGCGTACGTGGTCGGGCGGGTGGTCGCGCCGCTGGTCCGCTGGCTGGGCCGGGCGCTCAACCCGCTCGCCTCGCTGCTGATCCTGATCGGCAACGCGGTCACCCCGGGGCGCGGCTTCCGCGAGGGGCCGTTCGCGAGCCAGGTGGAGCTGCGCGAGCTGGTCGACCTGGCCGAGCAGCGCGGCGTCGTCGAGCACGGCGAGCGGCAGATGATCCACTCCGTCTTCGCGCTCGGCGACACCATCGCCCGCGAGGTGATGGTGCCGCGTACCGAGATGGTGTGGATAGAGGAGGGCAAGACGCTCTCCCAGGCGCTCGTGCTCTTCCTGCGGTCCGGTTTCTCCCGGATTCCGGTGATCGGCGAGAGCGTCGATGATGTGCTCGGCCTGCTCTACCTCAAGGACCTGATCCGCCGTACCCAGGGCGGCGACCCGCAGGCCGAGGAGCTTCCGGTCGCCGAGCTGATGCGTCCGGCGACCTTCGTGCCGGAGTCCAAGCCGGTCGACGACCTGCTCTCCGAGATGCAGGCCGCCCGCAACCACCTGGTCATCGTCGTCGACGAGTACGGCGGCACCGGTGGCCTGGTCACCATCGAGGACATCCTCGAGGAGATCGTCGGCGAGATCACCGACGAGTACGATGTCGAACGCCCGCCGGTCGAGCGGCTGGAGGACGGGGCCGTGCGGGTGACCGCCCGACTCCCGGTGGAGAATCTGGGCGAGCTCTTCGACACCGAACTCCCCACCGACGAGGTGGAGACGGTCGGTGGCCTGCTCGCCCAGTCCCTGGGCCGGGTCCCGATCCCCGGGGCGGAGGCCGAGGTGGCCGGGCTCCGGCTGATCGCCGAGGGCACCACCGGTCGGCGCAACCGGATCGACACCGTGCTGGTGAGCCGGGTCGAGCCGACCGAAGCGCAGGACAGCCCGGGGCGCGGCGAGCACGCCGATTCCCGGGGCAACCAGAACCGATCCGAGGAGAGGCAACCCGCCGATGCCTGAGTCACCCGCCGTACCCGCCGCACGAGCCACCCCGTCCGACCCGGCCGACCTGAGCGCCGAGGACGGGAAGCTGGTCGTCCTGGCCCGGGGCGCGCGTGGTCGGGTCGCGGCCGTGGAGGGCGCGGCGGTACGCGACCAGGACGGTCGGACGTATGCCGCGGCGAACGTCTCGCTGCCCTCGCTGGCGATCACCGCGCTGCAGCTGGCGGTCGCCTCGGCCGTCGCCGCGGGCGCGACCCGGCTGGAGGCGGCGGTGGTGGTGACCGAGGCCTCGACGCTGGACGGCGCCGGGCACGCCGCGGTGCGCGACCTCTCCGCCGACGCGCCGATCCACGTGGCCGCGCCGGACGGCACCCTCCTCGGCACGGTCACCCAGTGAGCGACCTCCAGCAGCAGCGTCCCTACCGGGCCGGTTTCGCGTGCTTCGTCGGGCGGCCGAACGCCGGCAAGTCGACGCTGACCAACGCGATCGTCGGGCAGAAGATCGCGATCACCTCGAACAAGCCGCAGACCACCAGGCACATCATCCGGGCCGTGCTGCACCGGCCGGACTCCCAGCTCGTCCTGGTCGACACCCCCGGCCTGCACCGCCCCCGTACGCTGCTCGGCGAGCGCCTCAACGACCTGGTCCGGTCCACCTGGAGCGAGGTCGACGTGATCGGCCTCTGCATCCCGGCGGACGAGCCGGTCGGCCGGGGTGACCGGTTCATCACCGGTGAGCTGGCCGAGCTGAAGGCCACCGTGCTGGCGGTGGTGACGAAGACCGACCTGGTGAACAAGAAGCGGCTGGCCGAGCAGCTGCTCGCGGTCAGCGAGATGGGCGAGTTCGTCGCCATCGTGCCGGTCAGCGCGGTCTCCGGGCACCAGGTGGACACCCTGGTCGACGTGATGACCGATTACCTGCCGCCGTCCCCGCAGCTCTATCCGGACGACATGCTCACCGACGATCCGGAGCAGGTGCTGGTCGCCGAGCTGATCCGGGAGGCGGCCCTGGAGGGGGTCCGCGACGAGCTGCCGCACTCCATCGCCGTGGTGGTGGAGGAGATGATCCCCGAGGGTCAGGTCATGAAGATCTACGCCGACGTGTACGTCGAGCGGCCCAGCCAGAAGGCGATCGTGCTCGGTCACAAGGCCAGCCGGCTCAAGGATGTCGGCACCCGCGCCCGCCAGCAGATCGAGGAGCTGCTCGGCACCCGGGTCTACCTCGACCTGCACGTCCGGGTGGCGAAGGACTGGCAGCGGGACCCGAGGCAGCTGCGCAAGCTCGGCTTCTGAGCGCCGCCGGGGTCGGTCGACCACGCTGCGTCAACCCGCCCCGGCTTCGGTTGCCGGCTGCGCCCGCCATTACCGTCCTTTGCCGGCGATTGGTACCGGTCGGACGTATGGGAAGTTTCACTTCTGGCCGGGGTCGCTGATTGTTTGCGGGTGCCGGGTCGGAGGGTAGGGATCGTTTGCTTCCCTGCCCCCTGACATAGATGCAGGCTGATGCGAAACCGATACCTTGACCTGCTCCGCTTTCTGGCCATCGTCCGAGTCGTCGTCTACCACGTCACCGGCTGGGCCGCGCTGACGCTGATCTTCCCGGCCATGTCGGTGATGTTCGCGCTCGCCGGGTCGTTGATGGCGGCGTCCCTGGACCGGTCCGGGACATCCGCGGTGCTGCGCGGCTGCGCCGGCTGCTGCCGTCACTCTGGGTGTTGGTGGCGGTCTTCGTGCCGGCCATGCTGCTCACCGGGCTGCCGCTGACCCCGAAGGTGCTGCTCTGGCTCTTCCCGGTCGCCGACCCGCCGGCCAACCACTGGGGCGCGCTGGCCCTCAGCGTCATCTGGTACCTGCGGGACTACCTCTGGTTCGTGCTCGCCTCGCCGGTCGCCCTCTGGCTGTTCCGCCGGGCACCGGTGCCCACCGTGATCGCCCCGTACGCCCTGCTGGCGGCGATCGAGCTCGGGCAGTTGGCGGCCCCCGCCGTGCTCCGCGAATTCGGCCTCTACTTCGGCGCCTGGGTGCTCGGCTTCGCCCACCACGACGACATGCTCCGCCGGCTGGCCAACCGGGTGCTGGTCCCCGCCGCGGCGGCTCTCGCCGGTGCCGGCGGGGCCTGGATCCTCGCCCACCCCGGCCCGCGCGGGTACGACCTCAACGACATCCACCTGGGCAACGCGCTCTGGTCCGGGGCGTTCGTCCTGGTCCTGCTCGGCCGGGCGCCGGCCGCGGCGACCTGGATCGAGCGCAACGCCCTGTTCAGCCGGGCGGTGACCGTGCTGAACCGGCGGGCACTCACCGTCTATCTCTGGCACATGCCGTTCGTGGTGGCGCTCACCCCGCTGGTCGACGTGGTCGGCTGGTCCCACCAGGATCCGCTCGGGCTGGCGATCCGGATCGCCGTCGTCTTCGCGCTGGTCGGCGTGGTGACCGCGGTGGTCGGCTGGGTCGAGGACGTGGCGGCCCGCCGCCCACCCGAGCTGCTCCCCGGCGGCCGGCCTCGGACCACGGACCGCGCCTCCGCCCAGGCGCTCGCCCCGACCAGTCCCGCCGTGCCGACCAGTCCTGCCGTCGCCGACCAGTCCCGCCCGTGCCGACCAGTCCCGCCG